>NZ_OZ034688.1:600000-755758 GCF_964026685.1 Candidatus Providencia siddallii | reverse complement strand
AATAAGTAATATTTTTTTTTTTTGTACAAAAATAAATTTTATACAATAAATAATCACTAATTAATACAAATGTTTTACATAAGTTATTCACAATTAATATATTAGTTATTAATTAATACTTATTATATTAATATTGTTAGATATTTTGTTTTTAATTTTAAAAAATGTAAATAATTTTAAATTATATATAAAACTATTTACATTTTAGATTATTTAATGTATACTTAATAAAAGTTATAAAAGGGGCTATAGCTCAGTTGGGAGAGCGTCTGCTTTGCACGCAGAAGGTCAGCGGTTCGACCCCGCTTAGCTCCAAAATTTACAAATTAAATTTTAATAATAAAAAATATAAGCAATATATTTAGAAAATAATGATTATTAAATATTTATCTTTTTAATATATAAATGTATTAGTTATAAAGTTTTTTATTAATTTAACTATAAAAGTTTTCTATAATGTATTTAATAAAAAGCATAAGGCGAATTTAATTCGCCTTATGCTTTTTATTTGATTTTTTCAAACAAATTATTATGTAATATCCTTAATATATTATCGGCATCATTTTCATTTATTATTAAATAAATATTATTATAATCAATTCCATAATTAATCATACGAATTTTAAATAATTTTAAAGAATTAATAATTTTTTTTCTTATTTTATTAACTTTAGATAAATTTTTTCCTATAATTGTAATTAATGATAAATTTTTTTCAATTTTAACATTACATAAAAATGAAAGTTCTCTTAATAATAATGTATTAATTAAATTATTTTTATTAATATAAGTAACAGTATTAATGATTATGATTATATTAGATTCTATTATCGTTACAAAATCTATTGGAATATTATGATTTGATAGTATTGTAAAAATTTTTATTAAAAAAATATGTTTTTTTATATTTTTTATATTTTTTAATATTAATAAAATTTGTTTTCGACGAATAACTAATGATATAATTTTTGGAAAATTTTTTGTGTTAGAATCAATAATTGTACCACCTAATTCTGGATTTTTACTAGAACCAATAAATATAGATATATTAGCTCTAATAACAGGTAATAAAGTCAATGGATGAAGTATTTTTGCACCAAAAGTTGCCATTTCTGCAGCTTCATTAAAATTAATATTATCAATACGTTTTGCATTTGGAACAATATTTGGATCGCTTGTGAAAATACCAGGTACATCAGTTAGAATATATACATATGATAATTTTAATGCTTCAGCAAGAAGAGTAGCAGTATAATCACTTCCTCCTCTTCCTAATGTCGTTGTACGTCCTTTTTGATCTTGCCCTATAAAACCTTGTGTAATAATTAATGATTTTTTTAGAATTGGAAATAATTGTTGTTTTGCTAATTGTTTTAAATATGTAATTTTAGGTTTTGCTTGTCCAAAATTTTCATCAGTTTTCATAATATTACGAATATCAAACCATTGTGAACTAATATTACGTTGTTTAAGAATTTCTACGAATAGTAAAGTTGACATTAATTCACCATAACATACGATTTCATCGGTTAATTCATTAGATGTTTTTAATGTTGCTTGTTCAGATAAATTAATTATATTCTTTAAAAGTAAATTAATTTTTTTATTAATTAAATTAGTAATTTTTAATTTATTAATTATATTATATTGAATATTCGTAATCTTTTGTAATAATTGAATTCGTTTGTTTTTTTTACATCCTTCAGAAAGTTTTATTAATAAGTTAGTAATTCCTGCAGAAGCAGAAACAATTACTATTCGTATGTTTTTATTATTGTAAATAATATTTGCACAATTATTCATTGCTTCAAAATTTGCTACACTTGTACCTCCTATTTTAGCTATTATAAATTGATTATTATTTAATGAAAAAATTTTTTTATTCATAATATAAAATCTCTTAGTTATATATGAATTTAAAGTTTAAAATTATATATTAACTTAAAAAAATAAATTTTTTAAAAAGTTATATTATTATTTAATACTATTAAACTATTAAAATATATATTTAATTTAATTACAAAAAAATAGTTTGAGATTTGTAATATAAAAGTATTTATTTTTTTTTTTTTAAAAATTATATAAATAATATAATTATATTAATATATAGTCTTTGGAGATAATTTTTATGAAAAACATTAATCCAAGAAAAACAGAAGCATGGTATGACTTAAAACAACATTTTAAATATATGAAAAAAATTCATATGAAAGATTTATTTAAGAAAGATAAAAATCGATTTAATAAATTTTCATTAATCTTTAAAAATCAAATTTTAGTTGATTTTTCTAAAAATATAATTAATAAAAAAACAATAAATAAATTATTAAATTTAGCAAAAGAAACAGAATTAAAAAATGCAATTAATAGTATGTTTAGTGGTAAAAAAATTAATCGTACAGAAGATAGAGCTGCTCTTCATATAGCTTTAAGAAATCTTGATAATACACCAATTTATATTGATAGTTATAATATTATGTTGGATGTAAATAAAGTTTTAAAAAAAATGAAAGATTTTTGTGATTGTGTTATCAATGGAAAATGAAAAGGATATACTGGTAAATCTATTACTGATATTGTTAATATTGGTATTGGAGGTTCAAATACCGGTTCGTTTATGGTTACTGAAGCATTATATTCTTATAAAAATCATTTAAATATTAATTTTATTTCTAATATTGACGCTGCAGAACTTAATAAAACATTAAAAAAACTTAATCCTGAAACTACATTATTTTTGATTGCATCTAAGACATTTACTACACAAGAGACAATGACCAACGCAAAATCTGCTCTTGATTGGTTATTATCAAAAGTAAAGAATAAAAAATATATAAAAAATCATTTTATAGCAATATCATCAAATTATGAACAAGTAATAAAATTTGGGATTGATAAAGATAATATATTTAAAATTTGGGATTGGGTAAGTGGAAGATATTCATTATGGTCAGCAATAGGTTTATCTATTATGTTATCAATTGGATTTGATAATTTTTTTCAACTTTTACATGGAGCTAATGAAATGGATAAGCATTTTATACAAACTCCATTAGAAAAAAATATTCCTGTATTATTAGCTTTAATTAGTATTTGGTATAATAATTTTTTTAAATATGAAACTGAAGCTATTTTACCATATGATCAATATATGCATTTATTTGTTTCTTATATACAACAAACTAGTATGGAATCTAATGGTAAATATATTGATCGAAATAATAATTATGTTTCTTATCAAACAGGTTCTATTATTTGGGGAGGAACTGGAATAAATGCTCAACATGCTTTTTATCAATTAATTCATCAAGGTACAAAAATAATTCCATGTGATTTTATTATTTCTGTAAAAACACATAACCCACTTAATGATCACCATATAAAATTATTATCAAATTTTTTTGCTCAAACAGAGGCATTAGCTTTTGGTAAAACTCGTAAAGTAATTAATAAAGAATTAATTTTAAAAGGTAAAAAAATAAAAAATATGAAATATATTATACCTCATAAAATTTTAAAAGGTAATCGACCAACTAATAGTATTTTAATAAAAAAAATTACTCCTTATTCATTAGGTGCTTTAATAGCTATGTATGAACATAAGATTTTTACTCAAGGTGTTATTTTAAATATTTTTACTTTTGATCAATGGAGTGTTGAATTAGGAAAACAATTAGCAAATAAAATTACTAATGAATTAAAAAATAATAAATTAATAAATAGTCATGATGTATCTACGAATAATTTAATAAATTGTTATAAAAATTGGAGTTTATTATAATTTTATTTAAAATATTTTTATTAATTTAATAAAATTATTAATATTTATTATTAATATATTAATAATAAATATTTTTTTTAAAAATTATTAGAACTTTCTATAGTTAATTTTATTTTATTAGGAATTAAATGTGACAATAATAAATATAGTTTATGTATTTTAATTAGAAAAATATCTTTTTTATTATTTATGTATTTTTTTTCACGTAATGTATTTATAAAAATAAAAAATATAGTTTTATCAAAAAAACTTTGTGTATAAATTCCGTGTAAAATTGATATATGTTGTGATAATTTTATACTATTTTTTTTTAAATCATTTTGGTTTATTTTTGGATTTTTATATAATAAAAATAGTGTTATTGAATAGTGTTGTAATATTTCACATGCATTATTTGCTAATATCTTTAATATATTAATTTTATATAAATTTATAGTAATTTGTTTTTTTTTGTTAAAAAAAATAATTTTTTGGTTTTTTAATTCATTAATTAGATCATTTATTGCTTTATATAATGTTTTATTATTATAATGTAAAAATAATTCAGCTTTTAGAAATGGATAAATTATCTTTATTTTTAAAAAAATGTTTTTATAACTTATATTTTTTTTATATAAAATAATGTTCGCAATTAAAGATGGTAAAATTAATAAATGATTTATATTATTTCGATGATAAATCATCATCGGAATTTTATTTTGTAAAAAAAATTTAATTTTTTTATTTATATCATTTTTTTGTTTAAAGATATTTTTTTTAAAAATTTGCTTTAATATTTCATCAGCAGTTTTATATATTATTATTGTATTTTGTGTATAAGGAACATTATTAAATAATTTTAAATAACATTTAATTTGTTCTATTATTAATTGTTCGTTAATTATTATTTGCTCATATAAAGTAGATAATATTATGTTAGAAATAAGATTTATAGAATTAATTGTAGTCGTTTTATTAATATTAATCATTATATTTGTTGCAAGCAAATTAGTTGCGTGGTTTAACCATGGCGGTCGATTTTTTTCTAATTTATTAAAAAGATAATTTTGATTAGTTATATATTTATTTAAAAATTGTGATAAAAAAATTGGTTCACTAAAATTAATATAACATTCTCCTAAACGTTTTAATTTATTAAAACTATTAATTATTGATAATATATTTTCTTTTTGTTTTTTTTTCCCATTTAATTCTTTTGTGTAATTATCTATTTCAATAATTTGTTCATAACTAATATAAATTGGAATAAAAATAATTTGTGATAATTTTTTTTGTAACATTGTTTGTAAAGTTATAGATAAAATTCCAGTTTTTGGTTTTAATAATCGTCCTGTTCTAGATCTGCTTCCTTCAATAAAATATTCTATGGAATATCCTTGTATAAAAAGTTCACTTAAATATTCACGAAAAATATTAGAATAAAGTTTATTTGCTTGAAAAGTTCTTCTAATAAAAAAAGCTCCTAATTTACGAAATATATTACCTATTGGCCAAAAATTTAAATTAATACCTGCAGCAATATGAGGTATAGATAATCCTTCATTATAAAGAACATAAGAAATTAATAAATAATCCATATGACTACGGTGAGATGGTACGTAAATAATTTTATAACCATTTTGTGTTAATTGTCTGATATTTTCAATATTATTAACATTAATTTTTTTATAAATAATTTTAAAAAATAATTTTAAAATTTTATTAGTTAATCGTATTATTTCATAAGAAAAATCGCTTGAAATTTCTTTTAAAATATTAATTGCATTTTTTTTTGCTTTTTTTATTGAAATTTTTTTATTAATAGATTCATCTATAATTGATTTTTTTATAACATTAGAAAATAATATTTTATTAAATAATTTTTTTTTATTTAAAAGTTTTGGACCTATTATTGATTGTTGTTGACGTAAATAATAGATTTTAGAAAATCTTATTAATTTATTTATAATTGTTGTATTTATATCATGGCGTTTAATTAATTTTTTAATAGAAAAGATAGGTGAAAAAATTATAAAACAATCACGTCCTAACCATAAAATTGTAAATAATTTTTTTAATTTTTTTAAAAAATTTAACGGTATTATAGTAATATGTTTTTTTTCTTTTTTATATGATCGTCCAAAAGTTGTAAAAATATATAATATTTGAATATCTATATTTAAATTTTTTTTATACAATTTTAAATATTTATTAAATATATTAATTGAGTTTTTATTTGGTTTTAAAAATAAATTTTTATTAAATATATTTTTATATATAAAAATATGTGCAGGTAATTTTATTTTATTTATTGTATTATTATGAAATGGATCTTGCAGTCCTATAATTTTACATTGATGTTGTAAAATAAATAGATTAAATTTAGAATAATATGGTAGTATATATAATATTGGTTTATTAACATCAATACGAAAAGTTTTAATTGGGTTTAATGGAATATTTTTTACTTTTATTAATATTTTTATTAATAAATTTAAAATATTAAAATATAATTTTTGAAAAATAAACATACAACGATCCTATGTTTTTGTATTATTTATAGGTATATAAATTTAATTTTTAATATATATTTTACAATATATATTGTAGTATATGTTTATATAAAATAATATATTAAATTTATTAATAATTTTATAAAATAACATTTTATTTTTATTTTTGAAAATTTTAATAAAAATTAAATAATATTATTATTGCTATTTAATAAATGTTTTATTAGTAAAAAGTTTTGTTTATTTTAAAGTATATTTTAAATATTTTAATTATATAGATATTTTATTAAAATTTTTTTCTTATTTTTAATAAAAAATAATAAATTATCTGTAATATTTATATTAAAAAATATTTTTTTAATATTTTAAAATAAATATTATAAAATATTTTTGATTTTTTTATAATGATCAGAGTTGTTTTAAATAATTAATTTTATATTGAATTAATAAAATATTATAATAAATTTGAATAATATAATATAAAATTAGTAAATAATTTTTTTAATTTTAATTTTAAATATATATTTTAGAATATATGGATATTACAAAAGAATTTTCTTTATTAGAAAAAAAAATAATTAAATTAGACGAAGAAGAAAAAATTTTAGTATTAAATAATATAAAATTGCATTTACATAATATTAGTCCATTTAAAAACGAACCTATTGATTATGTTATTTGGGTAAAAAGAAATCAAGTTTTAGCAAATGATTATAATCCTAATGTTATGTCTCCAACAGAAAAAAAATTATTAGAAACTTCACTTATAAAAGATGGTTATACTCAGCCAATTGTAGTATTGCCGATGTTACCAAATAAAAAGGATCAGTTGACTTGGCAAGTTGTTGATGGTTATCATCGTTATTTATTAAGTAAAAAAAATATATTAAAAAAACGTCTTAATAATTATATTCCAGTAACATTACTTAATAAAAAAATTGATGATATATCAAATCAAATGGCAGCAACTATTCGTCATAATCGTGCTCGCGGGCAACATAAGATATCTGCTATGTCTGATATTGTTAGAGATTTATCACGATTAGGTTGGAATGATTATAAGATAAGTAAAGAATTAGGAATGTCTAAAGATGAAGTATTAAGATTAAAACAAATTAGCGGTTTAACTGAATTATTTTCAGATAGAGAATTTTCAGATGCTTGAACGATAAAATAAATATTTTTTTGAAAAAAATCAAAAAAATTAATATAAAAAAATTTAATTATGTTTGTTTTTTATAATAGTTAAAATATCTTTAATTATATGTTGGTTACCAATTATAATATGATTGTCTTTTTTATAAAAAAAACGATTTATAATACCACCAGCTTCTAGTATAATTAATTCACTTCCAGAAAAATCGATATAATTTGATTTTATTTGATAAAAGGCATCAATACGATTATTTGCTATATAGCATAAATCTAGAATTTTATCTCCTGTGCTACGAAAATCATTACAACGTTCAAATATTGAATTTAATATATTTAAAAAAAATTTTGAATTGTTTTTCGAAGGAAATTTTATAGCAATAATTGATTTATCTAATGTTTGTTTTTCTGTAATACGAAGACGATACCCGTTTAATTGTGCTCCTTGTCCTCGAACTGCAGTAAATAATTCGTTGTGCATTGGTGCATAAACTACAGAAACTTTTATATATTTTTTTTTTTCTATTTTATTTTTAAAATAAATAGCTATTGATGTAGAAAAATATGGAAAACATTTTATAAAATTATTAGTTCCATTTAATACATTAATTATCCATTGGACTTCATTTGTTTTACTTAAAATTTTATCGTGTTTTTTAGTTATAATTGTATGATATGGATATGATTTATTAATGATATTTATTGCAATTTTTTCAGCTTCATATATTATTTTTGTTAAAATGTTATTATTTTTTTGATTTGTTGTAATTGTTTGAAAAAATTCATAGCTTTTTGCTATATAATCTCCGGATTTTCGTATAGCACGTAAAGCTATATTAAGTAATGGATGCATTTTATAAAAATATTTAAGTAAATATTTAAAATATATATTATATATAATATATTAAAATTATCAATTTTTATTAAAAATATTTTTAGTTTTTTAATAAAATTTACTTATTATAAAAAATAATATAAAATGTTTAATATTAACTAAATGAAATAATAAAAAAATTTTTAAAAAAAATGAAGTTACCTATTTATTTTGATTATTCAGCTACAACTCCTGTTGATTCACGAGTAGCTAAAAAAATGATGAAGTATTTAACAATAGATGGAATTTTTGGGAATCCATCATCTCGTTCTCATCGTTTTGGATGAGAAGCAGAAGAAGCTGTAGATATTGCTCGTAATCAAGTTGCTGAATTAATTAATTCAGATTCATCTGAAATTATTTTTACTTCTGGAGCAACCGAATCAAATAATTTAGCAATTAAAGGTGCGGCTAAATTTTATCAAAAAAAAGGTATACATATTATAACAAATAAAATTGAGCATAAGTCTGTTTTAGATACTTGTCTACAATTAGAAAATGAAGGTTTTGAAATTACTTATTTATCTACTGAATATAATGGAATTATTCCTATAAAAAAAATTGAAAATGCAATTAAAAAAAATACAATTTTGATTTCAATTATGCATGTAAATAATGAAATTGGAATAATTCAAAATATAGAAGAAATTGGTAAAATATGTCGTAATAATGGAATTATTTTTCATGTTGATGCTACTCAAAGCATTGGTAAAATACCTGTTGATATTAAATTATTAAAAATAGATTTAATGTCATTTTCTGCTCATAAAATTTATGGTCCTATGGGTATAGGTGTATTATATGTTAGACGTAATCCATCTGTTTATATTTGTGCACAACAACATGGTGGCGGACATGAATATGGTATGCGTTCTGGTACGTTAGCAGTTCATCAAATTGTAGGAATTGGAGAAGCTTGCAATATCCTAAAAAAGGAAATTTTAAAAGAATATAAACGTTTGAATAATTTGCGTTTACGTTTATTAAAAGGAATAAAAGATATAAAAGGAATATTTATTAATACTGATTTTAAACATAGTGCTCCACATATTTTAAATATAAGTTTTGAGAACGTAGAAAATGAATTACTTTTAATTTTATTAAAAGATTTAGCAGTTTCTTCTGGTTCTGCATGTAATTCTAATAACTTAGAATCATCATATGTATTAAGATCTTTAGGTATAAGTAATAAATTAGCTCATAATTCAATTCGTTTTTCTATAGGTCGTTTTACTAAAAAAAAAGAAATCAATTATGCTATAAAATTAATTAATGATGTTATTGAAAAAATTAAATTTTAATTTTTATGTTAATTAGAATTATATTAATATGTATTTTAAGATAATTTATTTTTATAAAAAACGAGAACCTGATAAGTCCCCGCTAATTTATTATGATAGATTATTTTTTATATTTACACATTACGAGTGTTGCATTAGTCCCACCAAATCCAAAACTGTTTGACATAACTGTATTTAATGTTTTTTTTATTGGTTCTTTTATGATATTAAAATCAATTGCTTTTTTATCCAAATTTTGAATATTAATACTTGGAGCAATGAAATTATGTTTCAACATTAATAAAGTATAAATTATTTCATGTACACCTGCAGCACCTAAAGAATGGCCACTCATAGATTTAGTAGATGAAATTGCTGGATTTTCATTATTAAATACTTGTTTAATTGCTTCAAGTTCTCGTATATCACCGATTTGTGTTGATGTTCCATGAGTATTAATGTAATCAATTTTATTTGTTATATTTTTAGTTGCTATTTTCATACAACGTATTGCTCCCTCACCAGATGGTGCAACCATATCAATACCGTCAGATGTTGCTCCATATCCTATTATTTCTGCATATATGTATGCTTTTCGTTTTAAAGCGTGTTCTAATTCTTCAACAACTATAACACCACCTCCTCCAGATATAACAAAACCATCTCTTGTTTGATCATAAGCTCTTGAAGCTTTTTCTGGGGTTTTATTATATTTTGTTGATAACGCCCCCATTGCGTCAAATTCACACGACAGTTCCCAACTTAACTCTTCGCCTCCTCCAGCAAATATTAAATCTTGTTTATTTAATTTTATTAATTCAACAGCATGACCAATACAATGAGCAGAAGTTGCACATGCTGAACTTATTGAATAATTAATACCTTTTATTTTAAAAGGAATTGCTAAACATGCTGAAATACCTGATGCCATAGCTTTTGTTACCATGTAAGGCCCAACACCTCTTAAGCCTTTTGCTCTCATACCGTCAGATCCACGGACTTGATTACGTGGTGAGCCTCCTCCTGAACCAACTACAATACCAGTACGAAAATTTGAGATTTGATCAGGTGTTAATTTTGAATCTTTAATTGCTTGTTCCATAGATAAGTATGAATAAGCAGAACAATCGCTCATGAAACGATAAAATTTGCGATCTATTAATTTTGTTAGTTCTAAATTTTTAATATTTCCCCATACATGGCTACGTAGACCAGCTTTTTTAAATTCTTCTGAAAAAGTTACACCAGTATGACCATTTTTTAAAGAATGGAGAACTTCTTTTATGTTATTTCCAAGACTAGATATAATTCCTAAGCCTGTTATTACTGCACGCTTCATTTGTTACCTCATGTTTTATAATTATATGATTGCGTGATTATAAGGCATAACTTTAGCTTACACTTGTAAGCTGAACAAGTATAATTATATCAAATATTATGTTTTATTTTATAAAAAATATAAAAAAATAACTTTTTATTAAAATTATATTAATGATTATAAAAAAATATAATATATATATGTTATATATTTTAAAAATTTAAATTTATTGAAAAATAATTTTTTATATTTTAATTTTATTAAAAAGTAAATTTTATGTTTATTAATTAATAAATAATAAATAAAATATTATTATATTAAATAGTAAAAAAAATTTTAAAATAAATTTATTTATTTTTATAAAAAAATATACTTTAAAACTTTAAAATATTTAAAATATAAATAAATGTTATTTTTTATATAGAAATAAAAGATATTTATGTAAAATTAAATTAATTTTTTAAAAAAATTAATTTAATTTTAATATTAATAATAGGATTATGTATTATTGATAACATCAAAACATTGCCCACGATAACGTAAATAATGATCCATTAATACAATAGCAGTCATTGCTTCTGCAATTGGTACAGCACGGATACCAGCACAGCAGTCATGACGTCCTTTTGTAGTTATTATTGTTTCATTGCCGTCGTAATTTAATGTTTTTATAGGTTTTTGAATACTTGTTGTAGCTTTTATAGCAATATTTAATATAATATATTGACCATTACTAATTCCTCCTAAAACTCCTCCAGCATGGTTAGTTTTAAATCCATTATTGGTTAGTTCATCACGTGTTTGACTTCCTTTTAGATTTATTGCGTTAAACCCATCACCGATTTCGATACCTTTTACTGCGTTTATGCTCATAATTGCATGTGCAAGATCTGCATCTAAACGATCAAACACTGGTTCACCAATTCCAATTGGGATATTTTTAACTATTATTGTAATTTTAGCACCAATTGAATCACCTTCTTTTTTTATTGTTTTTAAAAAATTATGTAATTTATTTATTTTATTAGGATCTGGACAAAAAAATGGATTTTTTTCCGCTGCGGTTAAATTTTTAATTTTGCATTTTATATGTCCTATTTGTGTTATACAACCATAAATTTTAATATTTAATTTTTCTTTTAAATATTTTTTAGCAATTGCGCCTGCAGACACTCGCATTGTTGTTTCTCTAGCAGATGATCTTCCACCACCTCTATAATCATATATACCATATTTTTTTTTATATGTATAATCTGCATGTCCAGGTCTAAAAATATTTTTGATATTAATGTAATCTTCAGAACGATAATCGTTATTTTTTATTATTAATCCAATACTTGTGCCTGTAGTTACACCATTAAAAACTCCAGAAAGAATTTTAATTTTATCATATTCGCATCGTTTACTAGTATAAAAAGAAAACCCAGGTCTTCTTCTGTCTAAATCTTTTTGTAAATCTACTTCATTAAGTAATAATCCAGGTGGAACACCATCTATTATACAACCTAATGCAATACCATGGGATTCTCCAAATGTAGTTAAGCGAAAAAGTTGTCCAATTGAATTTCCAGCCATAATTAATTCCTTTTTTTAGTTATATTTTTTTATATTTTTTATAGTTTTTTATTTTTATAAAAAATGATTTTATGAATCGATATATAAACTAAATGTTTTGTTATGCTTAATAAGTTCTTTATAAGTTATACTAAATACACCATTACCTCCATATTTAAATTTTAACCAGTTAAATTTTATTTCAGGATATTTTTTTATTAAATTAATCATATTATTACCGACTTCGCATATTAATATACCATTGTTTGTTAGAAATCTTGGTGAATTAGCTAAAATACGATATATTAAATTTAATCCATCATCATCAGCAAATAAAGCTATTTTTGGTTCAATAAGAAATTCTTTTGGTAACATATTTATGTCTTTTTTATTTACATATGGTGGGTTTGTAATTATCATATCATATTTCACTTCTGGCATATTTTTAAATAAATCAGATAATATTAGAATAATTGAATTTTGTAATTTATGATTAATTATATTTCTTTCTGCAACAATTAATGCATCTGAAGAAATATCAACTGCATCTATAATTTTTGTATTAGGAAATTTATAAGCGCATGAAATTGCAATGCATCCACTACCAGTACATAAATCTAAAATGGATTTAGGTTCGTTGGATATTATATTTGTAAAACGATTATTAATTAGTTCTTTTATTGGTGTTCTAGGAATTAAAACTCGTTTATCTATATAAAATTCATGTCCACAAAACCATGAACGATTAATAAGATAAGCTGTTGGTATTTTTTTTTTTATACGTTGAGAAATAAGATTTATTATATGTTTTTTTTCTATTTTTGTTATTCTGGATGTTAATAAGTTAGAAGGAATATTTAATGGCAAATAAAGACTTGTTAATATTAATTGCAAAGCTTCATCAAATGCATTGTTTGTGCCATGGCCATAATATATATTAGCTTTGTTAAAATTGCTTATTGTTCAACGTAAAATATCTTTTATTGTATAAAGATCTTCTACTTCTTCTATATATTTTTTTTTCAAAAAAAATATCTCCGATTTTTTATTAATAAAAATAAATTAATTATCATTTTGAAATAATTAAATGATATTTTATTTATTTAAAATTATTATTTATTATTAAAATATTTTATTTTTTTATTTTTTAAAATAATTTGTATGTAATAATTAATTATTTTTTTTATTTTTTAAATAAAAAGAAAGAATTGTTATTTTTTGAGTTTCAATTTTTGTTTTAGTTTTAATATTTTCAATTAAACGATTTTTTTCTTTTTCAATTAAATTTAAAGGAGCATGACTAATAAATTTTTCATTTGCTAATTTCATTTCTATTATTTTTTTTTCTTTTTGTAGTTTTAATAGTATTTTATCAAGTCTATGTAATTCATTTTTTATATTTATTGTATTTTCTATTGGAAAATTTAATTCAGCATTATTTATTAATTTTGTAATTGAAACAGGAGGAGTTTCATTTTTTGATAAAAAAGTTATTTCTTTTAGTAATGCTATAGATTTAATAATAATTTGATTTTTTTTTACTAATGTTATTATATTTTTAGATTCACTTTTAAAAAATATATGTAGTAATTTATTTGGTTCAATATTTATTTCTGTACGAATATTTCGTATAGCAATTATAAGTTTTTTAATCCATTCTATTTTTTCAAAAGCAATTTTATTAATTTTTGATTCATCAAATTTAGGAAATGGTTGTAACATAATTGTAAGATCATGTATATTTTTTATAGATTTGATGTTTTGCCAAATATTTTCTGTAATAAAAGGTATAATAGGATGTGCAAGTCGTAATATTTTTTCAAGTACTTCGATTAGTGTATAACGAATACTTCTTATTTGTACTTTATCGTTTTTATTAATTAAAATTTTAGATATTGTTATATACCAATCACAAAAATCATTCCATGTAAAATCATAAATAATATTTGCAGCAATATCATATCTATTTTTGTCAAGTGCTTCACTATAATTTTTAATTGTATTATTAAGTTTTGTTAAAATCCAATAATCTGATAATGAAAAATTAATTTTTCCCCCGTTTTGACCACAATCTTGATTTTTTGTGTTTATTAAAACAAAACGACTTGCGTTCCATAATTTATTACAAAAATTGCGATAACCTAATAAACGTTTCATATCAAAAATAATATCTCGTCCTGTTGAAGCTAAAGCTGTTAAAGTAAAACGTAAAGCGTCAGCTCCATAAGCTTTAATTCCTTCAGGAAATTCTTTTTTTGTATTTTTTAAAATTTTTTTGGATAATTGTGGTTGTAACATATTGGTGGTTCGTTTTTTTAATAAATCTTCTAGAGATATACCATTAATTATGTCTAATGGATCTATAACATTTCCTTTAGATTTTGACATTTTTTGTCCTTCTTCATCACGAATAAGACCAGTTATATATACTGTTTTAAATGGTATTTGTGGTTTATTTTTTTTATCTTTAATAAAATACATCGTTAACATGATCATACGGGCGATCCAAAAAAAAATAATATCAAAACCACTAACTAATATATCAGTTGGATGAAACATTTTTAATGCATTAGTTTTTTTAGGCCAGCCTAATGTTGAAAATGTCCATAATCCTGATGAAAACCATGTATCTAATACGTCTTTATCTTGATTTAATACAAAATTTGTATCAAAGTTGTTTTCAATGCGAATTTTGTCTTCGTTATAATTTACATAAATATTTCCATTTTTATCATACCAAGCAGGTATTCTATGCCCCCACCATAATTGGCGAGAAATACACCAATCTTGAATATTATTCATCCAAGAATAATACATATTTTTATATTGTTGAGGAATAAAATTTATACGACCATCTTCAACCGCTTTAATAGCATTTTTAGCTAAAAATTTAGCACGAATATACCATTGATTTGTTAACATTGGTTCGATTATTATACCATTTCGTTCGTTATAAGGTATATTAGTTTCATAAAGTTTTACTTTTATTAATGCTCCTATTTTTTCGAGTTCAGATACTATTAATTTACGTGCTATAAATCTATTAATACCATGATATTTTTTAGGAATTTCACAATTATGAATATTTAATAGTTTTCCATTAGAATCAAAAAATTCTAATTTATTAAGTATATTTCCATTTAAATCCATTATATTTATCATAATTAGTTGATGTTGTTTTCCTATTTTATAATCATTAAAATCATGTGCTGGTGTAATTTTTACACAACCTGTATTTTTGTGAATATCAGCATATTTATCACCGATAATTGGAATATAACGATTAATTATTGGCGAAATAATTTTTTTACCAATTAAATTTTTATATCGTAGATCTTCAGGATTAACAGCAACAGCTGTATCTCCTAATATAGTTTCAGGTCTTGTTGTTGCAATGATTAAATAATTTTTCCCATCTAATGTTTTTTCGTCATTAGCTAATTGATATTTTATATACCAAATATGTACTTTTTTTTTGCGATTTTTAACTTCTAAGTCTGAAATAGCTGTATGTAATTCAGTATCCCAATTTACTAAACGTTTCCCACGATAGATTAAATTATCTTTATATAAACGAATAAAAGCTTCTTTTACTGATTTAGAAAATTTTTCATCCATTGTAAAACGTTCACGTTTCCAATTAACAGAATTACCTAAACGTCTCATTTGTTGTGAAATTATTTTATTTGATTCTTTTTTTCATTTCCAAATTTTATTGATATAATCTTTTTTATTGTAATCTTTTCTTATTTTACCTTCTTCTGATAAAATTTTGTTTTCAATTATTATTTGTGTTGCTATTCCAGCATGATCAGTACCTGTTTGCCATAATGTATTTTTACCTTGCATTCGTTGATAACGAATTATTATATCCATAATAGTTTGTTGAAAAGCATGTCCCATATGTAAACTACCAGTTATATTTGGAGGTGGGATTGCTATACAAAAATTGTTTTGATTAATGTTTTTATTATATTTAAAAAATCCATTTTTTTCCCAAAAATTATATATATTTTTTTCTATTTCCATATTATATGTTTTGTTTTTAGATAAATTATTTAATAAGTCTTCTATTTTTTTTTTCATTTTTTTGTAAATTAATATTTTATAGTTAAATTAAATTTTATGTTATTATGATTGATATGTTATTTATATATTAATTATTTTATAATATTAATAGTAATTATGATTTTTTTTAAAAAAAATATTTATATATTTATAAAATTATATTTTTGTTGATTGCATTATATATTTTGATAACTATTTATTTAAAAATATTTTTAATATATTTATTTATTTTTATTTTAAAGATTTATATGTATGTTTTTTATTTTTTAATTTATATTTTTTAATATAATTTATTAGTAATATTATATGTAATTTATTATATATAATTTTAAAATAAGATTCTATTTTTTTAATTAAAAATATTAATAATTTTAATTAAAAATTAAATTATAAAATGATATGATTATTATAATATGATTAAAATTATATTAACGTAAAATATATTTTTTAAAAATATAAAAATATTGTTTTATATAAGTATTTTATATTATTTTCGATAAAAATAATTATTAAATATAATTATGTTATGACTAATAATTATATTTTGTATTCAAAAATAATATTTTTATAGTTATATTTTTTATGTTTTATATTTATAATATTTATTTTTTTATTAGAAATAAAATATTAATTAATATAATTAATATTGTAAGATATATTTAAAAATATTAATTTTTAAAAAAAATTATATTAATATAATAATATATTAATATAATTACAATTTGATTAAATTATTTTAAATAATTATTATAAAAGTTTATTTTTGTTAAAATAATTTTATATATATTTTGTATAGAATTATTTTTTGTTTAAAAAATATTATGTATATAAATATTGTTTTTAGATATTTGGTACGAGAAAACTTAAAAAGTCAATTAGCAGTTTTTTTTGTATTAATGTTAATATTTTTCAGTCAAAAATTTATAGATATTTTTGGTGATGTTGTTCATGGTGATATACCTTTAAATTTAATTATACCATTATTAATATCAGCTATTCCAGAAATGGTTTATCTTATGTTGCCTTTAAGTCTTTTTCTTGGCTTATTAATAAGATGCAGTAAATTTTGTTATGAAAATGAATTTATAGTAATGTATGCTTGTTGTTTTGGTAAAAATATTATAATTAAAGCTGTTTTAATGTTATCTATTATAATATCATTTTTTTCTATTTGTAATATAATATGGATATTACCTTTATCATATAAATACCAAGAACAGATAATCTTTAAATCAAAAGTTAATCCTTTATTATTATCTATTGCCGAAGGACAATTTAAAATTACTAAAAATGGTAATTTTGCTTTATATGTTGATTCTATAAAAAATAGTATATTTAAAAATATTTTTTTTGTGCAGTTACGTGACACTAATATAAAACATTCGTCATTTGTTGTAGCTAATTCTGGATATATAAAAGAATGTTTTGATGGTAAACAAATTATTGTTCTTAATAAAGGTGTAAGATATGAAGGTATTCCTTTTTTAAGTAATTTTAATATTACTAAATTTGTAAATTATAAGGCTATTGTTGAATATAAAACAAATGAAAATTATATTAATAAAATTGAACAAAAAAGTATGTTTCAATTATGGAATGATAATACATTAAAAGCGAATTCAGAATTTCATTGGCGTTTAACTGTTATTTTTTCTATTTTTATTATGGCTTTAATTGCAGTTCCATTATGCGAAGTTAATTTACGTCAAGGACGTTTAGTAAGTATGTTACCAACAATGTTGTTATATTTAATATTTTTTTTGTTACATAATATATTAAGAAATTTTGTTAATAAACATGATTTTAATTGTATATATATTACATGGATGATTAATTTTCTTTATTTAATATTGGCTATTTTTCTTAATTTATGGAATACATTGTCTTTTCGTCGTATTCGTTTAAAATTTATTAGAGGTTTGTTTTGATTTTTTCTATTTTAGATAAATACATTGGTAGAATTGTTTTATTTTCTATTTTAACTATGCTTTTTTTATTAGTTTCTATTTCTAGTATCATTAAATTTGTTGAACAGTTTAGAAAGGTTGGTGAAGGTGATTATATAGTTTTTACTGCTGTAGTATTTACATTGTTAACTATTCCAAAAGATATTATTTTTTTTTTACCAATGGCTTCAATGCTTGGTACTTTAAATGGTTTAGGGTCTTTGGCATCAAATAGTGAATTAGTTGTAATGCAAGCTTCTGGATTTACAAAATTGAAAATTGTATTATCAACATTTAAAATTGCTATTCCACTTATAATTGTTATAATGTTTATCGGAGAATGGATATCTCCTGTTTCTGAGCAATTAGCAAGAAAATATCGTGCAGAAAAAATTTCAAAAAATTCACTTATTGTTACAGATGAAGGTATTTGGATAAAAGATGGTTGTAATTTTGTTCATATTCAACATATAAAAAATTCTATATCAATTGAAAATATTTCAATATATTTTTTTAATAAACAGCATCAATTACAGTCATTATTGTTTGCGTCAAATGGAATATACGATGAAAATAGAAATTTATGGTTATTATCCAATATTAATAAATCTATAATAACTGACGAAAAAAAAATTATAAATTTAAAATATGTTTTTTTTGATTGGAATACTACTTTAACTCCAGAAAAATTAAATATTATTAAATTAAATATTGATTCATTATCAATAAGAGGTATATATAAATATATACTTTATTTAAAGGAAAATAAACAAAATTCAGTAATGTATGAAATTACTATGTGGAAAAAAATATTAATACCATTTTCTACTTCTGTTATGATATTAATGTCAATTTCTTTTATTTTTGGTCAATTAAAAGTTATATCAGCTGGAATACGTATTATTTTAGGTATTTTATGTGGTTTTTTATTTTATATATTTAATCAATTAATTACTAAATGGGGTTTATTTTATTCAATTTCACCTATTATTGCAGTTTTAATACCAAGTATGTTTTTTTTATTATTAGCAATATTTTTTTATAGAAAAAATATTTTTAAATAATATTTAATATTAAAAATTTATTATTTTTTATATTTTATATATTTTTATTTTTATAAGATATTAAAGTGGCTAATTTATTAACGAAAATTATTAATTTGTTAAATTTTGTATTATCTTTGCGAGTGATAGCAACAAAAATTCCAATACTTTCTTCTGGAATTATAGCTATATATGTATTAAATCCACCTCCACCACCTGTTTTTTGATAAATTCCTGGAATTTTATTTTGCGGTTTCATGTAAATCCATCCAAGTCCAATTTCATCAGCATATCCAGCTATATCCATTCCTTTTACTTCTAATAAATTTTTCCTTAAAAAATAAATATTTTGTTTTCTTGATATAGTGTTTTTTATTTTTTTATCTTTTAATAAAAGATTTTTCATCCATTTTTTTATGTCTGTTGATGTTGAATAAACCCCACCACTTCCTGCTGCTGCTAATGTATTATTGCATGAACTTGATCTTGTGCCTTTCATTAAACGAGAACATTGTTCTTTTGTTGGTGTGTATGTTGTATCTTTCATATTTGAGGGAGATGTTATATAATCTTTAAATAATTGAGAATATGGTTTTTTAGACGCTTGTACCATTGCATCAGCTAATAAATCATAAGCTAAATTAGAATATGATGCTTTTTTTCCTGGTATTGAATGTAATTTAACAGTTTTTAACCAGTTCCATCTATTGTCTTTAGTAGGCCAAGTAAATACTGGTCTGCCATATTTACCACCTGGTTGTTCTCGTGGTAATCCGCTTGTATGACTAGCTAAATGATATAATCGTATTGGTGTATTATAAATACATGGTATTTTAACATTGTTATAATTATGTTGTTGAAGTGTATCAGTAATTGATAATTTTTTATCTTGTTCAAGTTTAATTAGTATTTCACTAGTCATTAATTTGCTAATTGATGCGATTCGAATTAATGAATTTTGATTGGGTTTTTGATAATTACCTGGTGATGTTTCTCCATAATATCGATCTATTATATGATTTTTATTAATAACAATCATAATCATACCACGAGCGTTGCATTCATTAAAAATGCGGTTTGCATAATAATCGATATTTTCATTTATTTTTTTTTTGTTTGTATTTAAAGAAAACCAATATAAATTTGTATTATTTTGTAAAAATTTTGATTGTTTTTCTATAGAAGTGGAACAAAATGTTAATATAATCGATAAAATTAGTATAAATATTGTTTTTAAAAAAAATATCTTCATATTTAAAATTAGTCTTTTTTATTAGATAAAAAAAATATTTTCATATTTATTATTTTTATTTTCTATAAAAAATATTTTTTAATAAAAAAATCAAATGATAATTATAAAAATATTTTTTAATTTTGATAGTAAAATAAATATTGAAAAAATTAATATATATAAATATAATATAGTTATTTGTAGTATTTTATATATAATATACCGAAGTGGCGAAATAGGTAGACGCAATTAACTCAAAATTAATCTCCTTTAAAGGAATGTCGGTTCGAATCCGATCTTCGGTATTATTGATTTTAATATTAACTAAATATTCAAATAAATTTTATTATATAAAATTTATTTGAATATTTTATGATAATATAATTATATATATTTATATATAAAAGAATAATTTTATATATTGATACAATCATTTTGTTTATATTTTATTGTTAAAAAAATATTTAGTATATAAAATTATAAATTTTAAAATATTTATATTTTATAAAATTTAAAATTTAATTGTATATTTTTATATAAAATTATTTTATTAGTAGTATTTTAAAAAGTTTAATTAATATTTTTTAAATAATAATTGAATTTATAATATATAAAATTAATTTTTTAAAATTATATTTTTATTATATTGATATTTAATAATTAAAAAAAATATGTCAAAAATATAAAATATTTTATTAATAAAAATTAATGTTTTTAAATATATATTTATATTTTTTTATTAAATTTTATTTAAAAATATATATATATAATTTGTATTATTTTTATATAAAAATATATAAAATATTTTATAAAAAAATAAATGTGTTTATTTTTAATAAAATAAAATTTATGATAATTATTATTAATTGATTTTATTTGATAAAATATTGATTTATTTTAAAAAAAAATCAATATTTTATCAAATATTAAGTATGTTATATATTGTTACTTTTAATTATAATAATATATATATTTTTTTTATAATAAAAAATATTTTAAAATATTAAAAATAGTAATTTTTTATAAAAATATATTTTTAATATCAAATAATAAATATTATATATATTTATTATTTGAAATATTTTAGTTTTATAAAAAAATATTAAATTAATAATATTAAGATTATGATAATTTTATTTTAAGAAAATAATTGAGTTAATATGAAACCAGATGAAATTAAACAAATTTTAATGAAAAAAATATCATTAAATGATGTAATTGTTACTTGTGATTTTAATCATTTTAAAATTATTGCTATAAGTGATATATTTAAAAATATGAATAATGTAAAAAGACAACAAATAATTTATTTTCCTTTAATAGATTATATTAAAAATAATATTATTCATTCTGTATCAATTAAAACTTACACAATTGAAGAATGGAATAATAACCATAAATTTAAATAATTTAAATGAGAAAAGAATTAGATGGATAAGTTTTTAGTTAAAGGATCAACTTGCTTAAATGGTGAAATTATTATATCTGCATCAAAAAATGCCGTTTTACCAATTTTGTTTGCTACTCTTTTAACAGAGGAATCTGTAGAAATTCAAAATGTTCCTGATTTAATGGATATTGATACAACTATAAAACTTCTTAATAAATTAGGAACAAAAATTAAACGAAACGGTTCAGTATATGTTACATCTAATAATATAAAACAACATTGTACATCTTATGAGTTAGTAAAAACAATGCGAGCTTCAATTTGGGCACTTGCCCCATTGGTTGCTAGATTAGGTCATGGTGAAGTTTCTTTGCCAGGCGGTTGCGCTATTGGAGCTCGTCCAGTAGATCTACATATTTCTGCTTTAGAAAAACTTGGTGCAAATATAATATTAAAAGATGGTTATATAAAAGCAACAGTTAATGGTAGATTAAAAGGAGCATTTATTTTAATGGATAAAATTAGCGTTGGTGCAACAGTAAGTGTTATGACTGCTGCAACTTTAGCTAAAGGTGTTACTACAATTAAAAATGCAGCTCGTGAACCTGAAATAGAAGATACTGCAAATTTTTTAAATTCTATTGGTGCAAAAATTTTTGGTGCAGGTACAAGTTGTATCGTAATAAAAGGTGTTGAACGTTTAAAGGGTGGCGTGTATCGCGTCTTACCAGATCGTATTGAAACTGGTACATTTTTAATTGCTGCTGCTGTTTCAAAAGGTAAAATAATTTGTCGTAAAACTAGACCTAATATTTTACATAAAGTTTTAATGAAATTAAGCGAATCTGGAGCTAAAATAGAAATTGGTTATGATTGGATATCTCTTGATATGCAAGGTAAAAGACCAAAAGCAGTAACTTTTCATACTGCACCGTATCCAGGTTTTCCGACAGATATGCAAGCACAATTTAGTTTATTAAATATAATTGGAGAAGGTTCTAGTAAAATTACAGAAACAATTTTTGAAAATCGTTTTATGCATATTCCAGAACTTGTTCGTATGGGGGCAAAAGTTAAAATTGATCGTAATAGTATTATTTGTTATGGAGTAGAAAAACTTACTGGTGCGCAAGTTATGGCAACAGATTTGCGTGCATCTATAAGTTTAGTTATTGCAGGTTGTATAGCTGAAGGAACAACAATAATTGATCGAATTTATCATATTGATCGTGGTTATGAACATATTGAAGATAAATTACGTAGTTTAGGAGCAGATATTCAACGTATACATTATAATGAATAATTTAATTTTTTTAGATATTATCAATTAATAATTAATAATATCTAAAAAAATTGTATACTAAATATAAAAAATAAATTAATTATGTTTAGTATACAAATAGTTAAAAAAGTTAATTTTTCATTAATAAATATAAGATTTCATTTTCGCGTAATACTTTCATTACTAGTATAGGTGGTTTTTCATTTAAAATTTTACGGAATTGCTCTATATTTTCGACACGTGTTTCATTTACACTAAAAATTAAATCATTTTTTATTAAACCAATTGAAGCTGCTTGTGAATTAATAGATATGCTATCTATTTTAACACCTTTTGTATTATTAATTATTGCATTAGAAATTGTTGCTCCAAATAAATATTCATTGTTTTTTTCTGTTTTAATTGTTTTTTCATCACTTTCTATAATTACTTTTACTTTTTTAAATTTACCTGAACGTATTAATCCTATAGAAATTTGTTTTCCAATTTGAGTAGTTCCAATTTTTGCTCTTAATTCTGAAAATTTATTTATTGGTTTTTCATCAATTGAAATAAGTATATCACCTGATTTTATACCTGCTTTAGCAGCCGAAGATTTTGGAATAACTTCACTTACAAAAGCACCTTGTTGTGTTTCAATATTAAATGCTTTAGCAATATCAGAATTCATTTCTGTTCCTTTAATTCCTAATACTCCTCTTTTTACTTCACCATATTTAATTAATTGTTCGCTAAGATTTTTTGCCATATTACTAGGTATTGCAAATCCAATTCCAATATTACCACCACCAGGAGTTAAAATTGCTGTATTAATTCCGATTAATTCTCCATTTAGATTTACTAGTGCTCCTCCTGAATTTCCACGATTAATAGATGCATCAGTTTGTATAAAATTTTCTAAACCTTCAACATTTAATCCACTTCGACTAAGAGCAGAAATAATTCCTGATGTTGCTGTTTGACCTAAACCAAATGGATTTCCAATGGCTACTGCAAAATCTCCAATACGTAATTTATCTGAATCACTCATATTAATTGAAATAAGATTTTTAATATCTTTATCATTTAAAATTTTTAATAATGCAATATCAGTTTGTTGGTCTTTTCCAATTAGTTTTACATCTATTTCACGTCCGTCATTTAATTGAATTTGGATTTTATCAGCTCCATCTATAACATGATTATTTGTTAATATATAACCTTGTATTGCATTTATAATAACTCCTGATCCTAATCCTTCAAATGGTTTTGTGTTTTGTTGTTGAATATTTGGTCCAAAAAAGAATTTAAATTCTTCTGGGATTTGTTGATTTTGTGTATGAGTTCCAGAAACATAAATATTTACAACGGCTGGTAAAACTTTTTCTAGCATAGGTGCTAAACTTGGTATTTTTGTATTTTCTTGAGATATAGACAATGTTGTTGGTAATGTTTTGCTATGTGTAGTTGTAATCAATAATGTCGTTATAATAATACTAATAATAATAGTAATAAGAATAAAAATTTTTTTATTCATAATTTGTATATTCTCTTAAAATAAAATATTTATATTTAACAAATAATTTTATTGGTTTATTTATGAAATATAAAAAATATTAATTTTAAATAATTTTTATATATATATATTAATAATCTTTTGGTTGAGTTTTATATAATAATTCTTCGTTATTTTTTTTAAATTGTTTTAAAAATTGAAAAAAATATTTATTTTTTATAGTGAATTCCGGAATAGAATCAGAATAAATATTTATTATATATTGATAAAGTTCACAATAATTATATGTTATATTATCTAATAATTTTGTTATATTATTAAAATTTTCTATATTTTTTTTATGATATTCTTCAATTTTTATATTTTTTTTATTCAATTTATTTTTTATATTTTTTTGTTGATGAAATTTTTGAATAACATAAAAAATTAAAAATCCAATAATAAAACCGATAACTAATCCTAATGATACATATATAACTATCATAATATTTCCTTTTGTAAATATTAATTTTTTTAAAATTTAAATGTAAACTATTAAAATTATAAAAATGCTAGAATTTTTTTAAAAAAAACGATATTATATTTTATTATTATACTTAAGAATTTATTTATTGATATAAATATGCGCATATTTATTTTAAAACATCTTATTGAATTTTTATATATTTTATTTATTTAAAATAAAATAAATTTGATAATTTTTATTAAATATTTTTTTAATAAATATTTAATAAAAATTATCAAATTTTAAATTTAATTATATATTTTACAAAAAATATTTAAAATCAATTTAAATATAATTTTTTTATAAATGATAATATATATTATAAAATTTTATTAAGTTAATTATTTTATATTGTTAAATAATTATTATAATAAAAAAAAATAGATTTAATTATTAATGTGTTATTAATGTTGGATATATTAATGAAAACTTTTATAGCTAAACAAGAAAAAATAAAAAGAGAATGGTATATTGTAGATTCAACAGGTAAAACTTTAGGTAGATTAGCTACAAAATTAGCTCATATTTTAAAAGGTAAACATAAAGAAGAGTATACTTCTAATATGGATATAGGAGATTATGTTATTGTTTTAAATGCAAAAAAAATATGTGTTACTGGAAATAAATATAAAAATAAAATATATTATCGTCACACAGGTTATATAGGAGGTATAAAAAAAAGATCTTTTAAAGAAATGATTGATTGTAATCCTAAAAAAGTAATTGAGATTGCTGTTAAAGGAATGTTACCTAAAGGACCTCTTGGTCGTTCTATGTATCGTAAATTAAAAGTTTATTCAGATGATAAACATAAACATGTTGCACAACAACCTAAATTTATTGACATTTAATTCGGATAAAAAGAATGATTGAAAATCAATATTATGGAACTGGAAGACGTAAATGTTCTTCTGCTCGTGTTTTTATAAAAAAAGGTATAGGAAATATTATAATAAATCGTTGTACATTAGAACAATATTTTAGCTATGAAATAGTTAGAATGGTAATTCGTCAGCCTTTAAAATTAGTTGATATGTTAGAAAAATTTGATTTATATATTACTGTAAAAGGTGGTGGTGTATCTGGTCAAGTTGGTGCGATTCGTCATGGTATTACTCGTGCATTACTTAAATATAATTCTTCTTTTCGAACATGTTTACGTAAAGTAGGTTTTGTTACTCGTGATGCTCGTTCCGTTGAAAGAAAAAAAGTTGGATTAAGAAAAGCTCGTAAACGTCCGCAATTTTCTAAACGTTAATTTTTATTTTGTATAAAATTTATTTTGCAAAACTTGTCGAAGTAGACATTTTTTGCAAAAGATTTTTATATTAATTTTTAAAAGTTTTTTTAAAAATATGTTTTTTTAATTTTTATATATAATTTAAAATTATTTTATATGAAAATTATTTATTTTATTTTAAATTTTATAGTTATTATTAATGTTTATTAAAATTAATATAATAATTTTTATTTTTTAAATTTAAAAATATTTTGTTATATGTAAAATATAATTACGTAATATTATATTTTTGTGTATTTAAAAAGTTAATTTTTTTGTTTTTTTTTTGTTTTTTAATACATAAAAGTTTTTGATAAAATATTTTAAATTAAAATTTAAGGATAATTGTGTTAAAACTTTCAAAATTTCATCTTTATTCTATAATATTTTTGTTTTTTATTGTTATCTTATTATTGTTTTGGCCAAAATGTATTAATTATATTATTAAATTTCAAGATAAGTTACAGTTAATAATTATAAAATCTTTAACAATAGATAATTATAATAGAAAATTTATTAAATTAAGAAATTTTGATACAAAATTTAATGATATTTTATCAATTAATATAAATTTGAATAATAAAAATAAAGAAAACCAAAAGAATAATAAATTACAAGAATTAATATTTTTAAAAGAAAATATTAAAAATAATGATTGGAAGTATTTTAATGTACAAAAAGGAAATACTCTTGCTAAATTATTTCGTGATAATAGTTTAAAAGTTGATAATGCTTTTAATATGGCAAAAATTGAAAAAGAAAAAAAAATATTAAGTAATTTATATGAAGGTCAAAAAATACGTTTAAAAGTTAATAAAAAAGGAGAAGTTCAATTATTAGAAACAATTGATTTAACTGGAAAAAAATATAGTTTTTTTAAAAAAAATAATAGTTATTACAGAACTCCGTAATTTTGTTTATAGTAAATTAAATTTTAAAATATTTTTTAATATTTATTGATTTTTTTAGAAAAATATAGTTTTTTAAAAAAAATTATTTAGTGTAATAAAAATATTTTAATAAATCTATTACACTATTGTTTTGTTATTCAGCAATAATAATAACTATAAATTTTATAAATACGTCATTATGTAATTGTAAACCTATCTCATGATTACCAATAGTACGCAAAATGCCATTTGGTAATTTTATTTCATTTTTTTTAATTTCAACCCCAATGTCTGTAATTGATTTTACAATATCTCTTATACCTATAGAACCAAATAGCTTTCCTTCATTACCAGCTTTTGCATATATTTTAATAGAACCTATTTGATTTAAAATTGAAGCTCGGTTTTTTGCTAATGTTAAAATATTAGTTAATTCAGTTTTTAATTTATTTTGTTGTGATTCAAAAAAATTTATATTTTTTTTAGTTGCAAGAACAGCTTTTTTATAAGGAATTAAATAGTTACGTGCATAACCAGATTTAACGTTAACAACATCACCTAGATTTCCAAGATTAGTTACTTTATCAAGTAAAATAACTTGCATTTAATATCTCCTAAAAATTTTATTTATGATAATCAGTGTATGGTAATAAAGATAAATATCTAGCTAATTTAATAGAATTAGATAATTGTCGTTGATATTTAGAAGATGTTCCTGTAATACGACTTGGTACAATTTTACCACTTTCAGTAATAAAGCTTTTTAAAGTTAAAATATCTTTATAATCAATTTCTTGAATACCTTCTGCTTTAAATTTACAAAATTTTCTACGTCTGAAATAACGTGCCATATTTTTTCTCCAAAATATTTTTAGTAAAGTTATTTTTTTAAAATTAATAAAAATATATTTTATTATATTATTTATGTAATTAATAAATTATTAAAACATAAAAAATATATTTTTATTTTTTTGTAATTTAATTAAAAAAAATTTAGAATAAAAAATATTTTAAATAATATATTTTATATGTTTATTTATTAAAAATAGTATTTTATAAAACATATAAAAAATAAAATAATTAATTAATATTTTATTTTTTCTTCATTTTGAAAATCATTAATAGTATTAGTATTACGACGTTCATCTTTAGATTTAAGTATTAAAGAAGGATTTGTTATAGCAGATTTAACTCGTATAATAATATTACGAATGATTGCATCATTAAATCGGAAATTTTTTTCTAATTCATTAATTGTTTTTTGATTAACTTCAATATTAAGAAGTATATAATGAGCTTTATGTAATTTGTTAATTGGGTATGCTAGTTGTCGTCTACCCCAATTTTCTTGTCGATGAATATACCCGTTTGTATTTATTATAGTTGTTTTATAACGGTTAATCATGGATTCTACCTGATCACTTTGATCAGGATGAATTATTAAAATAATTTCATAGTGACGCATTAACAATTATCCTTATTGATTATTAGTTTTTATATTTTTAATATAAAACTATTAAAAATAATATTAAAATTTTGATAATCTTATTTTTTTTATATTATACTTTTTTTATAAAAATTCAATAAAAATTTTATTTGTTTTTTATGAATAACCGTTGTCTAATTGCTTCAAATAAGCATATTCCAGTAGCAACGGAAACATTTAATGAAGAAATAGATCCAATTGTTGGTATATTAATTAATTCATTGCAATGTTTTTTTGTTAAATGTCGTAGGCCTTTATTTTCAGATCCCATAACTAAAATTATTGAATCTGTTAGTTTACATTGATAAATAGTATTTTTAGTTTTTTCTACAGTAGTACCAATAATTCGTATATTATTATTTTTTAGTAAACATAAAGTTCTAACTAGATTTGTTACACGAAATATTGGTGTGTTTTCTACTGCTCCACAAGCTACTTTTTTTACTGTTGAATTTAATTTAGCTGATTTATCTTTTGGTATAATAACTGCATTAATTCCTGCTGCATTAGCACTACGTAGACATGCTCCTAAATTATAAGGATCTGTGATACAATCAAGTGCTAATAAAAATGGTGTTTTTGTGTTTTTAATTATTTTAATTAAATCACTTTCTTTTTGTTCTTTATTTTTTGTTACTTTAACAAAACATCCTTGATTACTTGTTTTTTTTATTTGTTCATTTATCCATTTACGGTTAGTTTTTATTACTGTTATGTTTAATGTTTTTATTTTTTTTAAAATAGATATAACTTTATAATTTTTTTTTTCATTTGAATAATAAAATTCTTTAATACGTTTTGGTGATTTTTCAAGTATTGCATTAATTGCATGAAAACCATAAATTAGTTCAGTCATATTTATTTTAGTTTTTTTGAATAAAATATTAAAATTGATGATATATAATTTTTATAGTTATTTTATTTTTTTATAAAAAAACACATTTTTTTTAGTTTTTTTATTTGATGTTTATTTTTTTGATTTTTAATTTTTATTAAAAATAGTATATTTAAAATTATTAATGAAAAATATTTAAAAAAATTAAAATAAATAAATTTTTTAAATATAAATAAATTTTATTTAAAGTTATTTAAAATAATAAAAAATTAAAAATATTTTATTTTTTTAAAAAATTAATTATTTTTTATATCGAATGTGTTATGTAAAAATATTGCTTCTGAACGACTTGGACCAGTAGAAATAATATCTATTGAAACACCTGTTAAATCTTCAATACATTTAATATAGTTTAATGCAGCTTTTGGCATTTCATCTATTTTTTTTATCCCAGAAGTATTTTTTTTTCAACCTGGTATTGTTTTATAAATTGGTTTTAATTTTTTCCAATCATTAATCATTAATGGTGTTGTTTGTAATATTTTTCCATCATTATTACGATAAGCTATGCAGATTTTGATTTCATCTAAATCATCTAATACATCTAATTTTGTTATACAAAAACTAGATATTGAATTAATTTGTATTGCTCGATTAATAGATACAATATCTAACCAGCCTATTCGTCGTTTACGACCAGTTGTTGTGCCAAATTCATTTCCTTTTTGACATAAAAATTCTCCTGTTTTATCGAATAGTTCTGTTGGAAAAGGGCCACTACCAACACGTGTTGTATAAGCTTTTATTACACCTAAAACATAATTTATATAAAGAAATCCAAGGCCTGAACCAGCTGAAACTGTTCCAGCAATAGTATTCGAAGATGTTACATATGGATATGTACCATGGTCGATATCTAAAAAAGTACCTTGGGCACCTTCAAAAATTACAAATTTATTTTTTTTATATGCGTTATAAAGTAAAAATGGAACATCAGTTATCATTTTTATTAATATATTTGAAACTTCCATTATATCATTATATATTATATTATAATCAACTGGAGAATTTTTATAAAAGTTTACTAATTGAAAATTATAATATTCGACATTATTTTTTAATTTTTCAGCAAAAAATTTTTTATCAAGTAAATCTATTATTCGTAATCCACGGCGTGCTACTTTGTCTTCATAAGCAGGTCCTATACCTCGTTTAGTTGTTCCTATAGCATTTATCCCAAGAGATTTTTCACGTGCATTATCTAAAGCAATATGATAAGGTAATACTAATGAACAAGCACCAGATAAAAATAAATGATTTTTAACATTAATATTAGATTTTTTTAATTCTGTTATTTCTTTAATTAAAGCATTAGGTGAAACAACTACACCATTACCAATAATATTATATGTATTTTTATGAAGAATACCAGATGGAATTAAATGAAGAATTGTTTTTTTACCATCAACAATAATTGTGTGTCCAGCATTATTACCACCTTGATAACGTACAACATATTTTGCTTTTTTTGCTAGTAAGTCAATGATTTTTCCTTTTCCTTCATCACCCCATTGAGCTCCTATTATAACAACATTTTTAATCATTTTTAAATATACTCTATTGTAAAAAAATAAATTTTAAAAAATAATATTTTTTAAAATTTATAATTATTTTTTAAATATATTATATTATTTATAATAATATAATATTATTTTTTTGTTAAATATAATAATTGTTTATTATAAAATAATAAAGAATTAATTTTTTTTATGAAGTTTAGTTGGAGCTTTCATAAAATTAAAAAAATCATCGTGTGGTGACATAATTATTATATCCCCATTTGTTTTAAAACTCTCTTTATAAGCACGTAAACTACGAATAAAAGTATAAAATCCTGGATCTTGATTAAATGCATTAGCGAATATTTTTGCTGCTGTAGCATCTCCTTCACCTTTTAAAATTAAAGATGTACGTTCTGCTTCAGATAAAATTTCAGTAACTGTTTTATCTGCAGTTGCACGAATTTTTGTTGCTTCTTCTTGTCCTCTTGAACGATGTTGACGAGCTACTGCTTCGCGTTCTGCTCTCATACGAGCGTATATTGCTTCAAAAATTTCATTAGGAAGTTCAATTTTTTTTATTCGTACATCAACAACTTCAATTCCTAATGCAGTCATGCTATTTGCATTAATTATAAAATGTTTTATATTAAAAATTTTTTTTGTTTTTGTTGTTGTATTAGAATTATATTTTTTATTTAATTCATTAGTTGATGTACCTTTATTTAATGAATCGCGAATATCAACAGTTAAACGACCTCGTGAATCCGTTATTATATCATTTACACTTAAACGTCCAAATTCAGATCGTAAGCGATCACTAAATTTTCGTTTTAATAGGGTTTCTGCTTGATAAGATTTTCCGCCACCAGTAGCAACATAATAACGACTGAAGTCATTGATTCGCCATTTTAGATATGAATCAACCATTAGATCTTTATTTTCACTTGTTAAATATCGATCTGCTTGAATTTCTAATGTTTGGATTCGTGCATCTAACATTTTTACTGTTTCTATAATTGGTATTTTAAAATGTAAACCTGGTTTGTAAATTATTGGTTTATTTTCGTAATTACGTAATACTTTTCCAAAACGTAATATAATTCCACGTTCAGTTTGTGGTATAATAAAAATAGATGTGTACATAAGAAATAAATTTGCAATAATTATAAAAATAAATGAATTACGCATTATTTATCTCCCATTTCTAATTGAATTATTACGAATAGTATTATTTATTTGTGATGATGAATTGTATAATGTTTTATTGTTTTTTATTGATGATTTTTTTGAATTTGTAAATTCATGTAAAATTTTAGATTTATTATTATTCATAAGTTCTTTGATAGGTAACAGTAGTAAATTATTATTTTTATCGTTTATAATTATTTTATTTGTATTAGATAATATATGTTCCATTGTATCTATATAAAGACGTTCTTTTGTTATTTCTGGAGCTAAATGATATTCAGGTAATATTTTAATAAAACTTGCAACTTCTCCTTCAGATTTTAAAATTATACTTGCTTTATAGGCTTCTGCTTCTTTAACAATTTTTTGTGCATTACCTTTTGCTAATGGTAAAACTTCATTTCTATAAGCATACGCTTCACGTATAGTTTTTTGTTCTTCTTCTCTTGCTGCTATTACATCATCAAACGCTGCTTTAACATCTTCAGGCGGCCTTGCAGCTTGAAAATTTACATCTAATATAGTAATCCCCATTTTATATGGTGATATTGCAGTTTCAAGTTCTTTTTGTGTTATATCACGAATAAATGAACGATTTGTTGTAAGTACTTGTTCCATAGCAGATTGACCTATTACTCCACGTACTGTACTATCTAAGGCTTGACGTAAACTATTGTCTGGATTAATGACATTAAATAGATATTTTTCAGGATCTGTGATACGATATTGAACATTCATTTCTACTTTGATTACATTTTCATCAGATGTTAGCATAATACCGTTTGTAGCTTGTTCTCGTACAGTTTCTACATTAATAGGTATTATTTTATCAATAAATGTTGGTTTCCAATTTAAACCAGAACTTACAATGCCATTATATTTTCCAAAACGTAACACTATACCACGATCACTTTCTTTTATTGTATAAAAACCAGATATTATCCATATCGAAGTAATAATTATAAAAATTAAAAAACCTAATCGTTTATTGTTATTTAATTGTTGTTTAATATTGTTAATTTTATAATTTTTATTAAATTTGATGATTATTTTATGTAGAAAAAAAAATAAATTATAAGTTACCCTTTTTTTTATATTTTTGTATAAGTTGTTTTTTATAATATTATTTTTTTTAAAAAAAATAATATTTTGTTTGTTGAATATTGACTTATACCATACCATATTAAACTCCATTTTTTTATTATTATTAGTAATTATATATATTATATATAAATATATAAATTTATTTATAATGATTTTGTATTTTTATCTGTTTTAAATTAAGTATTTTTAAGAAATATTTTTGATTTGTTAAATATTTTTTTAAAATTTTATATAAAATATTTTATTAATTATTAATTTTACATAGTATTTATTTTAAATTATTATGAGAAATAAATTTAGTAGGAACAATTGTAGATATAGCATGTTTGTAAATTATCTGATTAATATTATTTTTTAATAAAATAACAAATTTATCAAAAGATTCTATTTGTCCTTGTAATTTTATTTTATTAACAAGATAGATAAATACTGGTGTTTTTTCACGATGTAATGTATTTAAAAATGGATTGTGTAGTGATTGATTCTTAGTCATTATATATTTCCTTAATTTTATTATTTTGTTTTTGCAATTTTGTAATAATCAAAAATTAAATATAGTTTTTATGATTAAGTTAATATTATGCTTAGTGTTTTCATTTTTTAATAAATGAATGTTATTCCATTTTTTCAACCATGTAATTTGATGTTTTGCTAATTGTCGTGTCGCACAAATTCCTTTATTAATCATTTCATTATAATTAATTTCTCCATTTAAATATAACCACATTTGTTTATATCCTACACAACGAATTGAAGGTAAATTTATATTTAAGTTATATTGTTTAAAAAGTTTTTTCGCTTCTTCTTCAAAACCTTTTTCTAACATTAGATAAAAACGTTGTTTTATACGTTCATGTAAAAGTTTACGATTTAATGGTAAAATAGCAAATTGTAATACGTTGTATGGTAATTTTTTTTTTGGCAATTGTTGTATTTCAGTTAATGTTTTTTTTGAAATAATACATATTTCTAATGCTCTAATTAATCTTTGTGAATCGTTAGGATGTATTTTAGATGCAGCAATATAATCGATTTTTTTTAATCGATAATATATTTCAGATAATCCTTTTTTTTGTATCATTTGTTTTATTTCATCACGGAGATTAAAATCTGGAGGAGGCAATGGTGATAAACCTTCAAGTAATGATTTAAAATAAAACATTGTTCCGCCAACCAATAATGAAATTTTATTTTTTTTAGATATTTTATTTATTATATTTAATGCGTCTTGACAAAAATTAGCTGTTGAGTAATATTCATTAGGATTTATAATATCAATTAAGTGATGTGGGATTTTTGCAAGTTCTTTATAATTAGGTTTAGAAGTTCCAATATCCATTCCTCTATAAATTAATCCTGAATCTACACTAATTATTTCTAAAGGTAAATATTTTTGTATTTCAATTGATAAAGATGTTTTTCCAACGGCAGTTGGACCCATTAAAAATATTATAATTGGTTTTTTTTGTAATAATTTATTTATTTTTAACATAGATATTATTGTTATAAATTAATCGATTAAAAATGTATTTAACACTAATTTAAAAATTTTATGATATTTTTTAAAATTTTTAGTAATTTTATATTTTTATTATATTTGTTTTTTATTTTTAAGATAGTTTTGTTAAAATATTTCGTTATTTTTTATTTAATATATTTTTAATAATAAATATATATCTTTAAAAGATACAATATATTTTAGTTTTAATAATTAGTTTATTAATTAGAATAATATTCTAAAAAGTTATTAATTGTTTTTAAAAGTTTTTATGTATTTTAAAAAAAATGTTATAATCATTGTGATATTAATATTTCTAAGATATATTTTAGTTTATATAAAATATATAAATATTTATATTAAAAATAATAAATTGGTTAATTAAAAATTTTAGTATTTTATTTTTTAAATAAAATTTGTATAATTAAAATATTTCTTTGTTATTTTTTTTATTGATAAAATAAAATATTTAAAATTATTTATTTTAAATAGATTAATAATAAAATTATTAGAAATATTTGATTAACGAAATTAATATATCATATAATACTGAATGTTAAATTATAATAAATTATTAATTTATATAAAAGTTTGATTTTATTTTATTATATATTTAACAGTTAAAATAGATTTTTGTTAATTAATAATTAAATTATTATTAACTAATTTAGTTTTTTATTATTTTTTTTATAAAATGTAATTAAAAATTAAATATGAATTTTTTTTGTTAAGAAATTATAAATATATAATATTTTATTGATTTTAATAATATTCTTATATTATTTTTTTTAAAAAATGTTTTATATTTTTACGTTTATAAAAATATTAGATAAAATATTTATAATATATATTTATGTTTATGTATTTATAATTTTATATAATGATATTATTTAAATTAAAAATACATTTTTAATTTTTGTTTTTTTAAAATATAAATATTTTTATATTAATAAATAAAATATTTGATATATATTAAGCGGAAAACGAGACTTGAACTCGCAACCCCGACCTTGGCAAGGTCGTGCTCTACCAATTGAGCTATTCCCGCAAAATTAATTTTTTATAAAAATTGTTTCTATTATAACAAAAATATAAAAATTATCAATATATAAAAAATATTTTTTTTAAATAAATATTGTTTATTTATAAAAAATATTTTTATTTAAAAAAATATTTTTTATAAAATAATAATTCATTTATAGATTCTATAATATCGTTTGAAGCTTGATGTGTATTTTTTTTAGTAAATTTATTTAAAATCGATGGTTTTCAACGTAAAGCTAATTCTTTTATTGTACTAACATCAATATAGCGATAATGAAAAAAGTTTTCTAGTTCAGGCATATAATTAAATAAAAATTGTCTATCTAACCCAATGGTATTACCACAGATAGGAGAGCTTCCTTTTTTAACCCATTGTTTTAAAAAATTAATTGTTATTAGTTCAGCATCTCGTTCGTTAAAAGAACTTTTTCTAACACGTTCTATTAAACCATGAGTAACATGTGTTGTGATATTCCATTTGTCCATTAAATTAAGTTGTTTTTCTGTTTGATAAATTGGAATAACAGGTCCTTTTGCTAAAATATTAATATTTTTGTCAGTTATAATAGTTGCTATTTCAATAATACGATTACGAATTGGATGAAGACCTGTCATTTCAAGATCAATCCAAATTAAATTATTGTTTTTTTTCATAATAAATATATATATGTTTTTTAAAAAAACGTCATAAATGAAATTTTAATATTATTAAAAATATTTTATATAGATATATAAAATATATAATTTTAATATTTTAAAAAAATAATTTTATATTATAAAAAATTAAAATTTTAATTTATTTTTTTATAAAATTTTAAAAATTATTGATTTTAATTTTTAAAGTTTTTAATTGATAAAATATAATAATTTTATTTAGATATATTAAAAAAGTAAAAAATAAGTAAAACATATTTTTTTGTAAAAAAAAAGGAAAATACATGTTAAAAAGTAAAATATTTACAAAATATATAATTAAATTATGGATAACTCAATTTTTTGGATGGTTTGCTAATAAAAAAATTAAATATATAACTTTTTTTATGATAAAGTTTTTTGTAAAAATTTATAAAATTAATATAAATGAAGCGAAATATACTAATTTAAAAGATTATGCAACATTTAATGATTTTTTTGTTCGTTCTTTAAAAAAGAATGCACGTAAAATTGTTTCAAAAAAATATCAAGTAGCATATCCTGTTGACGGCACTATTAGTCAATTTGGTTCTATTAATGATATTTATCTTTTTCAAGCAAAAAAAAATTTTTATACTTTAAATAATTTGTTAGTAAAAAAACATTATTTAATTGATAAATTTAAAAATGGAAATTTTATTACTATTTATTTATCTCCAAGTGATTATCATCGTGTTCATATGCCATGTGATGGTTTATTAAAGGAAATGATTTATGTACCCGGTGATTTATTTTCTGTTAATTTATTTTCTGTTAAAAAAATACCTAATTTATTTTCACGTAATGAACGTTTAATTTGTGTATTTAAAACAGATATTGGTTTAATGATTCAAATTTTAGTTGGCGCTATAATTGTAGGTAGTATAAGTACTGTATGGTTTGGATGTGTTAATTCTTATAGAAAAAATAAAATTAATCATTTTATATATCCAGATTTTAATTTAAAAGGTTCTATATTTTTAAAAAAAGGGGAAGAAATGGGTATGTTTAAGTTAGGATCAACTGTTATAAATTTATTTGAACCAAATAAAATTTTTTTTAATAATTCTTTACATCTTGGTTGTATAACACGTGTTGGTGATTTATTAGCAGAATCATTTTCTAATGAATTATCTTATTTACCTAAAAATTAATATAACTATAATTATAATCTTTATTAGGATTTTATTGTGCGTTTAATTGTTGGTTTTTTATTTAGCTTGTTTATTAATTCTTCGTTATTTGCAATACAAAATATAATTGAAGATGAATTACAAATAAAACAAGAACTTAGAAAATTAGAATCAAATAAAAATTCAAAAGATATTGAAATAATAAAAGTATTAGAGTCAACATTAAAATGGATTTCTGAATTTAATAATTCAAATTCAAGATGTAAATATTATCAAAAAATAATAAATAATTATCCTAAAATAATAAAAGAGATAAAAAAAAATTTTTTAAATGAAAATAATCAAATAAATTCTATAAAAATTGATGTTAATTTAAATGAGTTAGAACAACGTATTGTTCAATTAAGTAGTCAAATACTTGATCAAGGTCATTTAATTCAACAAGAACAGGATAAAATTATAGAAATTACTGAATCGTTAAATATTTTACCTCAAAAAATATCTGATGCAAGACGTTTACTTAATGAAGCTATAAAACATTTTAATTTTATAGAAAGATCTTCAACAAAATTATCAGAAGCAAAATACATTTTATGTCAATCAGAAGTTAATGCGCGAAAATCTATAGTAAATGAATTAGAACTTGAACAATTATCTGCTAATAATCGTCAAGAAATTTCTCGTATTAAATTAGAATTATATAAAAAAAAATATCATCTTTTTGAACTTGAATTACAAAATTTACGTGATTTTCAAAATACCAAAAGACAACAAAAAGCTTTTTTAGCTTTAAAATATACTAGAATGTTAGCTAAACAAGGTGAATTAATCCCTTTTTTAAAAGAACAACTTAATATAAATCATAGAATATCACAAGAATTAACAAAACAAGCTAATAGAATGAATTCAATTACATCAACACAATTAAAAATTTCTATAAGCATTGGAGAAGCTCGTCAAGCTTTAGCTACTATTAATGAGCAATCACAATGGATTAGTAGTTCTAGCATATTAGGGGAAGTATTAAGAACGCAACTTTCAAGATTACCTGATATTCCTAAAAGTCAACAATTAGATCATAAAATAGCATATTTACGTGTTCAACGCTTGAATTATAAAGATATTTTGGAACATTTAAATAATTTAAATTTTTCAAAACAAAAAAAAATAAATAAGTTAACAACAGAACAAAATCAGATGTATTTATTATTAATAAAAACACGTAAAGAATTATTATTATCCATAATTTCTGATTTAGATACAGAGATTCTTGAGTTAACAAAATTAAACGTTGCTACTAATCAATTAACAGATGTATTAAAAGATGTTAAAGATGCATCAAATCGTTATCTTTTTTGGATTGCAGATGTTGCTCCTATTAATGTTAAATATCTTATGATTTTAGCTTCTGATATTATTAAATTATTATCGTTAAATACATTATCTCAAGTTGCTAAATCTTTTAAATTAATGTTAACAACTCAAGATACATTTTTGTGTTTATTAGGTTCTATTTTTTTAGTTATTTTTAGTATTAATACTAGAAAACATTATCAATCTTTTCTTAATCGTTCTAGTTTACGAATTGGTAAAGTTACACAAGATCATTTTTATTTGACTATTCGTATTATTTTTTGGTCTATTATTGTTGCTTTACCATTACCTATAATGTGGTCAGCTATTGGTTATGGTTTAAAAAATTCTTGGCAATATTCTATGGTAGCAGCTATAGGTTATGGTGTTAGTTCAACAACTCCATTATTATGGTTGTTTATGATTAGTGAAATATTTTCTCGTCAAACTGGTTTATTTATTGCTCATTTTGGATGGGATAAAAATTATGTTAAACGTGCAATGAGATATTATCGAACTGCTATTTTTGTTGTTGTACCATTAATTATGTTAATTATTACTTTTGAACATTATGGTAATAGAGAGTTTGTCCCTGGTATTGGTCGTTTTTGTTTTATAATATTATGTATTGCATTAAGTGTAATTAAAAAACATTTATATAGTTTACAAATTCCATTATATATTGATAAAAATGGATCAAAAGAAAATATTATTAATCATATATTATGGTTGGTGATTTTATTGTCTCCTATAGTTGCTTTATTTTTTTCTATATTAGGTTATTTATCAACTTCTCAAATACTTTTAATACGTTTAGAAACTTCACTTGTTATTTGGTTTGTTATTTTAATTATATATTATACAATTCGTCGCTGGATGTTAATACAACGACGAAAATTAGCTTTTGATAGAGCTAAACAACGTAGAGCAGAGATTTTAGCTATGCGTGCTAAATATGAGGATGACAATCAGTTAGTAAATAGTAACGAAGGAAGTGTTGATATAGAAGAACAATTAATTGATTTAGATGTGATTAGTATTCAATCGCTTGGTTTAGTTCGTTCTATTTTAACTATGATTGCTTTGGTCTCTCTAATTTTGTTATGGTCTGAATTACATATTGCATTTGCATTTCTTGAAAATATTCATTTATGGGATGTAACTTCTATGGTTAATGGGGTTGATACTATTAAAACAATTAATATAAAATCTATATTTATTGTTATATTAGTTATTATTATTACCACTCAACTAGTTCGTAATCTTCCTGCTTTACTTGAATTAGCAATATTACAACATTTAGATTTAACACCTGGTACTGGATATGCTATTAGTACTTTAACTAAATATACAATTACTATTATTGGTATTATTATTGCTTTTTCAATATTAGGTATTGATTGGTCAAAATTACAATGGCTTGTAGCTGCTATGGGTGTTGGATTAGGTTTTGGTTTGCAAGAAATTTTTGTTAATATTATTTCAGGATTAATAATTTTATTTGAAAAACCTATTCGAATTAATGATACAATAACTATTCGTAATTTAACTGGAAACGTTACAAAAATTAAAACACGTGCTACTATATTAACAGATTGGGATAAAAAAGAAATTATAGTACCAAATAAAGCTTTTATTACTGAACAATTTATAAATTGGTCTTTATCTGATACAATAACTCGCATTGTTATGATTGTGTGCGCTCCTATACATGTAAATAGTAAATTAGTAACAAATACAATTTTGCAAGCAGTAGAACATTGTACTTTGGTTTTAAAAAATCCAATATCTGAAGTTTATTTAGTTGATTTACAACAAGGTATTCAAATTTTTGAGTTGCGTGTTTATGTTTCTGAAATTGGACATCGTTTGCCAGCTAGACATGAAATACATCAAAATATATTAATTTTTTTTAAAAAGCAAAATATTGATTTACCTTTTCCACCATTTCAAGCAAAAGTTAATATATTTGATTTTTCTTTTAAAAATGAAAAAAATTATAGTGAATTTGTTTATAAAACAAATGATTTATAAAAAAAATAAAAAAATTATTTTTTTAAAAAATAAATAATTAAATATTGTATATTGAATAAAAATATTTTAATAATTTTATTATTATATATATTTTATATGAAGTAAAAATATAATAGATTTACTATTTAATGTATTTATTTTTGTTTATTTTTTAATTTTTTTTTAAAATATATATCTATATGATAAAATATTATTTATGTTTATTATTTAATTTATTTTAATATATTAATAATTATTGTTTATATTACATAATATAAATATCAATTTTATTTATAAATAAAATTGAATTTGTTATTTTTTTAAAATATTAGTTTTTTAATATATTTTATGAATTATTTTTTTAAAAAATAATTTAATATTTTTTTATATGAAATATTTTATATATTTTAAAACAATTGATTTTTAATAAAAAGTAATTACATAAAATTTTTTTAAAATTAATTTTGTTTTGTATATTAAATATATAATTTTGTAAATTTTATTATATGTATTTATAAAAATATAAGATTTTATTTTTTATAAAATAAATAAATTTAAGTTTATTTATAAAAAAATATAAAAGGTTATGATTTTATAGTTATAAATATTTAATATAAATATATTCGTTATTAATAATTATTTTATTTTATTTGTTATTTAGTAAATAATATGTGTACTATTTATTAGTATATTTATTTTCAATAGTATATTTGTTTTTATGTATTTTAAAATATATAAAAATAAATATGCTATTGAAAATTATTATTTAATATCTTGAAAGTTATATGAAATTAAATATCTCAACATGGTTAACATTATTTCGTGTTATTTTAATACCATTTTTTATTTTGTTTTTTTATCTTTCTAGTCGATTTGGGATATTTATATGTTTATTTATTTTTATTATTTCAAGTATTACTGATTGGTTTGATGGTTTTTTGGCTAGACAATTAAATCAAACTACTAAATTTGGTGCTTTTTTAGATCCAGTTGCTGACAAAATTATTGTTTTAACGGCTTTAATTTTATTAACTGAAAGTTATAGTGTATGGTATGTTACTTTACCAGCATTAACAATGATTGGTAGAGAAATTGTAGTATCTTCTCTTAGGGAATGGATGGCTGAAGTAGGCAAACGACATTTTATTTCTGTTTCATTTATTGGTAAAATTAAAACTACAGTTCAAATGATATCATTAATTGGTTTATTATGGAAACCAAATTTATTTATTGAAAACTTTTCGATATTTTTAATGTATGTTGCTACTATATTAACGTTTTGGTCAATGTATAGATATTTAAAAATTTTTTTGTCTAATTCATAGATAATAGAATTATTTAAAATTTATAAATAATATTATTTTTTAAATTAAATTTATTGACTTAATATGTATTTCTTATAATATAGTAAAATAATTTTAAATTTGTTTTATGGCGCGTTAGCAGAGTGGTTATGTGTCGGATTGCAAATCCGTATAGCCCGGTTCGATTCCGGGACGCGCCTAAGCCCAGATGGTGAAATTGGTAGACACAAGGGACTTAAAATCCCTTAGACTTTAGTCTGTGCGGGTTCAAATCCCGCTCTGGGCAATAGATTATAATTAATATTAAAGCAAAGAAAAAGTTATTTATATTGTAATTATAAAGAGTATTTTTTTTAAAATTTAAAAAAAATATTATTTTTTTGATAAATAGTAATATTTTATATATTTTAATATTAAAATAATTTTATTAAAACATAATTATTAAAAATTTTAAAAAGTTTTTATAATTTTAATTTTGTATATTTTTTATTAATTTAGTAAATTTATATTATTTTTGTTAGAACAAATAAATAATTTTTTAAAATTAATTTTATAGAAAATAAAATGATAATTAATAATTTGTTTATTGATAATTTTATACATATAGATATAAAATTATTAAAAAATATTAAAATAATTATAAAAATATTTTAATTTTAAATTACATTGATTAATAAAAATATGATTATAAAACCTAAAATTCGTGGATATATTTGTACAACTTCGCATCCTATTGGATGTGAAGTTAACGTACTTAATCAAATTTCTTATGTAAAATCTTGCGGTGAATTTAAAGACGGCCCTAAGAATGCATTAATAATTGGATCATCAACTGGTTATGGTCTTTCTTCTCGTATTAGTTTAGCGTTTGGTGCTAAAACTAATACGATAGGTGTTTTTTTTGAAAAACAAGGAGGTATGAATAAAACAGCTTCTGCTGGTTGGTATAATTCAGCTAGTTTTAGTCATGCTGCTAAAAAAGAAGGATTATATGTAAAAAATATCAATGGGGATGCTTTTTCTGATGAATGTAAAAAAAGTGTTATTGATTTATGTAAAAAGGAGTCAATTAAATTAGATTTAATAGTTTATTCAATAGCATCATCACAACGTAAAATTCCTAAAACTGGTAAAATTGTTCGATCAACTTTGAAACCAATTGGTAAATCTTATAAAACAATTGCTTTAGATACTAATAAAAATATGTTATTTAAAATTGATATAAAACCAGCTAATAAACAAGAAATTGTTGATACTATTAGTGTTATGGGTGGTGAAGATTGGGAGTTATGGATAGATGTTTTAAATAATGCAAATTTATTATCAAATAATGTTAAAACAATTGCTTATTCTTATATAGGAAGTGAAATTACATGGCCTATTTATTTGCATGGTACAATAGGAAAAGCTAAAAAAGATTTAGAACGAGCAGCAAATGTTATTGATATAAAATTAAAATCAAAAAAAGGTTCTGCATATATAGTTGTGTTAAAATCAGTTGTTACGCAAGCTTCGTCAGCTATTCCTGTAATGCCTTTATACATGTCTATTATTCTTAAAATTATGAAAGAAAAATATATTAATGAAGGTTGTATTGAACAAATACAACGTTTGTTTTCAACTAAATTATATAGTAATAAATTATTAATAACTGATAATAAAAATCGATTGCGTTTAGATGATTTAGAATTACGCGATGATGTACAAAATAGTTGTCGTGATATTTGGAATAAAATAAGTAATGATAATTTTGGTGAATTTACTGATTATATAGGTTATAAAAAAGAATTTTTGCAATTATTTGGATTTGGTTTTGAAAATATTGATTATAATGTTGATGTGATTATAAAAAAACAATTTGCAGTAAATAATTTATTATAGTAAATTTAATGTTTATAAAAAAATTAAATTTATTATAAAAATATAATTTATTTATTTTTTAAGTTAATAATATTTTTATTAATTTAATATCATTTGTTTTATATTTTTTGATATAAATATATGATTTTATAAGATAAATATAATATTTTATATAAAAATTAATTTTTATAATATATATAGTATAAATTTAAGATAAATTTATTTATTTTTTTATAGAACTTAATATTTTAAATATAATTATATTTATATTTTTATATAAAATATAATGTTTTATAGTTAATAAAACATACTTTTACATTTATTTGAAATTTTAAAATTAATTTTTTAAAATAATTTTAGTTAAATATAATTAGTTAATGTTTTTTTATTAATTTTTTAAAAAAAAATATTTTTGTATTATATATTATTATTTAATACGTTATTTTTAAATTAGTATATAAAAAAATGTAATTTTTTATGTATTTTAATATGTATATCATATATAAATTAAAATTAATATTAATTTTAATTTTAATTTAAGATAAAATATTTTTTATTAATTAAATTAATTGATTACATAATATTCTTTATATATAATTACATTTATTTGAAAATAAAATAATAACTTTTATAATTATTTACATTATGTTATAAAAATTATGTATTTTATTTTTATTAATAGTATTATTTTGTAAATAAAATTATTTTATTTCAACAATGAAATGTTTAACTATGTATTATCAAATATTTAATATATAAAATATATGATATCTACTATTATTAGTAATAAATTTATTTTTTTAAAAATTATTTGTTTATTACTATTAAGTTGTACATCAGTTTTTAATAAAAATGTTTTTTATAAAAAAAATATAAAATGGGATATTCATAAACAAAATTTATTAAAGTTGCATAATTATCAAGTTCGTGGGTCTTTAATATATTCAAATGATAAAAATAAAATATATTCTAAATTTTTTTTTCAACGACAATTTTATCCTGAAAAATATCAATTATTTTTAATGAATCCAATTGGTAATGTTGAAATAGAATTTAAATTTGAAGATAATTTTTCATTTTTAAATATAAAAAACAAAGGAGTTTACGTTGGTGATGATGTAGATTATATGTTAATTAAGTTAATAGGAATAAGTATACCGTTTAATGAATTTGTTTTATGGTTAATAGGTTTACCTGGTAGTTCAATTGATTTTATTTTTAATGAAAATAATTTGTTAAAAACTATGAGATTTAAAAAAAATAATAAACAAATAGAAATAAATTATATAAAATATAATATTATAAAAATTCCATATTTACCAAGTGTTTTTGAATTACGTCAAGGTAATAATTTTATAAAATTTAAAATAGATGATTGGGTATTAAAAAAATGATTCTGACATGGCCATCTCCTGGCAAATTAAATTTATTTTTATATATAAATGGCTATAGAAAAGATGGTTATCATGAATTACAAACTTTAATTCATTTTTTTAATTATGGTGATAAAATAACTATATCTACTAGATTAGATAATAAAATTAATATACTTAATAAAATACCTGGAGTAAAAAATAATATAATTTTATGTGCAGCAAAATTATTACAGAATTATTGTCATAATGTTTTAAAATATACTAAGGCATTAGGTGCAGATATAAGTTGTGAAAAAAGATTGCCAATTGGTGGAGGATTAGGTGGTGGTTCTTCAAATGCTGCTACAACATTAATAGCTCTTAATGAACATTGGTCTACAAAAGTTTCTGATGATGTTTTGGCAGAATTAGGTAAAACTATTGGAGCTGATATACCTTTTTTTGTAAAAGGTAAGTCTTCGTTTGCTGAAGGAATAGGTGATGTTTTAACTCCTGTTTTTTTAAAAGAAAATTGGTATTTAATTATTAATAATAAAATAAAAATATCAACTAAAGAAATTTTTTTAGATCCTTTATTAGATAGAGATTCTCCAAAACAACAATTATCTACGTTATTAATTAATCCTTATACAAATGATTGTGAAAATATTGTAAGAAAACGTTTTTATAAAATTGATAAACTTATTTCTTGGTTATTAAAATATGCAACTTTTAGATTAACAGGAACAGGTTCTTGTATTTTTTCTGAATTTAAAACACGTTCTGATGCTTTAAATTTATTAAATCATCTTCCAACATGAATAAAAAGTTTTTTAGTAAAAGGAATAAATAAGTCATCATTACATGAGTTTCGTTCTAAAATAACTAATATAATATAATATAATAAAGGGTTTTATGTGTCTGAAATAAAGGTTTTTACTGGTAATGCAATCCCAGAATTAGCTCAACGTGTTGTTAATAATTTGAATATTAATCTTGGGGATGTATTTGTTGGTCGTTTTAGTGATGGAGAAATTAGTGTTCAAGTTAATGAAAATGTTCGTGGTAGTGATGTTTTTGTAATACAATCGACTTGTGCTCCTACCAATGATAATTTAATGGAATTAATTGTTATGGTTGATGCATTACGTAGAGCTTCTGCTGGTAGAATAACAGCAGTAATTCCATATTTTGGTTATGCTAGACAAGATCGTCGTGTTCGTTCTGCTCGTGTTCCAATAACAGCTAAGATTGTAGCTGATTTTTTATCTAATGTTGGAGTTGATCGTATTTTTACTGTTGATCTTCATGCAGAACAAATTCAGGGTTTTTTTGATGTTCCTGTAGATAATGTTTTTGGAAGTTCTATTTTAATTGATGATATTTTTCGAAAAAAATTAAAAAATCCAATTATAGTATCTCCTGATATCGGAGGAGTAATTCGAGCTAGAGCAATTGCTAAACTTTTAAATGATACTGATATGGCTATAATTGATAAACGTAGACCTCGTGCAAATATTTCACAAGTTATGCATGTTATTGGTGATGTTTATGATCGTGATTGTATTTTAATTGATGATATGATTGATACCGCTAGTACATTATGTAATGCTGCTAAAGCCTTAAAAGGTCGTGGGGCAAAACGTGTTTTTGCATATGCTACTCATCCAGTATTTTCAGGATATGCTGCGAAAAATATTAAAAATTCGATTATCGATGAAGTTGTTGTTTGTGACACAATACCTCTTTCTAAAGAAATAAAAATGCTTAATAATGTGCGTATATTATCGTTATCTGGTATGATTGCTGAGGCATTACGTAGAATTAGTAATGAAGAATCAATTTCTGCAATGTTTAAGTATTAAATTATTTTAAAAATTATTAATAATATGATTTTTATATAAAAATTTTAAAAATATTAATTTAATGTTGAGTTAATTTATTATATAAATATAGATTTTTTAAAAAATGTTACTTTAATAAAAATGAATAACATAAAATTAATTGTAGGACTTGCAAATCCTGGATTAAAGTATATTAAAACTAGACATAATATTGGATCTTTATACGTAAATTTATTGGCAGATAGTTTTAATGTAAAATTAAAGCAAGAAAAAAAATTTTTTGGATTTACTTCGTGTATAAATGTATGTGATAAAAAAGTTTTTTTATTGGTTCCAACAACTTTTGTTAATTTAAGTGGAATATCTGTTATATCATTAGCTAATTTTTATTCTATTAATATAAATGAAATTTTAATAGCACATGATGAACTTGATTTATTACCTGGAATTATAAAATTAAAATTTGGAGGAAGTCTCGCTGGACATAATGGATTAAAAAGCATTAAAAGTAATTTTAATAATAGTGTAAATTTTTATAGATTACGTATTGGAATTGGTAGGCCTATAGATAAAAATAATATTGTTAATTTTGTATTAAATAATCCTACAAAATATGAGAATGATTTAATTAAAATTGTAATGAAAAAAGTAATTGATTATACAAAAATTTTTTTATCTAATGAATTAGTTAATTGTTCACGTATTTTTAAAGCATTATAATACTTGTAGTATTAAATTTGTGTTATTTAAAAATATAAAATAAATATTAATTTATCAATAAAGGTAAAATGATATGGGATTTAAATGTGGTATTATTGGTCTTCCTAATGTTGGAAAATCTACATTATTTAATGCATTAACTAAATCATCGATTGAAGTTGCTAATTTTCCTTTTTCTACAATTGAACCAAACAATGGTGTTGTATTTGTTTCAGAACCTCGTCTTATTAAATTAGCTAAAATTGTAAAGTCAAAACGTATTATATCAACTACTATGGAATTTGTAGATATAGCCGGTTTAGTAAAAAATGCATCTAAAGGTGAAGGGCTTGGTAATTATTTTTTATCTCATATTAGAACAACTGAAGCGATCATTCATGTTGTTAGATGTTTTGATGATAATAATATAATTCATATTAATGGTTGTATAAATCCATTAAATGATATTAATATAGTAAATACAGAGTTAATATTAGAAGATATTAATATTTGTGAACGTGCAATTAATCGTATAAAAAATAATAAAAAAAATAATAAAAAAAATATAGAAATTGAATTAGATGTATTAATGAAATGTTTGTTTCATTTAGAAAAAAATAAACTTTTACGTACGATCAATTTGTCTTTAGAAAATAAATTAATTATTAATTATTTAAATTTTTTAACATTAAAACCAACAATGTATATTGCTAATATTGATAAGAATTATTTTAAAAAAAAATATTTAGATGAAATTTATAATATTGCTAATCTTGAAAATTCTGTTGTAATACCTATATGTGCTTCAATAAAAAAAAATATAGTCAATTTTAACGAAAAAGAAAATAAAAAAAATTTTTTTGATTTTTATGTTAAAGAAGATTTAGATAAAATTATAAGTGCAGGATATAAATTATTAAATTTACAAACTTATTTTACTGTTGGAAAAAATGAAGTACGTGCATGGACAATATGTGTCGGTTCGACTGCTTTACAAGCAGCTAGTAAAATTCACAGTGATTTTGTAAAAGGTTTTATACGTGTACAAGTTATTGCATTTAATGATTTTGTTAAGTTTTCTGGAGAAAATGGAGCAAAAAATGCAGGAAAAATGCGATTGGAAGGTAAAAATTATATTGTTAAAGATGGTGATATTTTAAAATTTTTATTTAATGTATAATTATCTTAAAATATGCATATTGTTTTTATTATATATTAATTAAAATGATTACATATAATTTATATATTAATTAATATATTTTTTTATTTTTTAATAATTATTAAAAATAATTCAGTTTTTTTATGTTTAATATTTTTAAATTATATTTTTTGTATATTTAATAGTAATTTTGATTTTATTTTACTCAAAATAAATATATAATTCAATATAAAATTTAAATAAATAAAGATATTATTAATAATTATTAGATTTATTTTTTTTATAAATAATTATAAGTTTATATAATTGTATTGATTATATTATTATTTATAATAAATTACTATTGTTATATAATAATTTATTCTTGTGGGTTTTGTATAACTAATGAAATTTTCTATAAAAGAAAAATTAAAAGTGCTTCAAGAACGATATAATATAATTGAAAAAAAACTTATTGATACTAATATTATATCAGATCAATATCGTTTTCGTGAATTATCAATGGAGTATTCTAAAATATCTAATATAATAAGATATATTAAGAGGTGGAATAGTTTACAGGAAGACATAAAAGTAGTAGAAACAATGTTAAATGATTTTGAATTAAAAACAATTGCACAAGAAGAATTAATAGAATTAAAAATAAAAAATAAAAATATCGAAAAACAACTTAAGTTATTTTTAACGTCAAATGATATAAATGATGAAAACAATTGTTTTTTAGAAATCAGAGCTTGTTCAGGAGGATCTGAAGCTGCTATTTTTGCTGGTGATTTATTTCGTATGTATACTCGTTTTGCTGAAAACAAAAATTGGAAAATTGAATTAATGAGTTTTCAACATGGAGAACATGGTGGTTTTAAGGAAGTTATAATAAAAATTTTAGGAGATAATGTTTATGGTAAATTAAAATTTGAATCAGGTGGACATAGAGTTCAACGAGTTCCGGAAACTGAATCTCAAGGTAGAATTCATACTTCTACATGTACTGTGGCAATTTTACCTGAGCTATCAGAAATAGAGTCTCCAAAAATTAATTTATCTGATTTACGTATAGATACGTTTAGATCATCTGGAGCAGGTGGTCAACATGTTAATACTACAGATTCTGCGATACGTATTACACATATGCCAAGTGGTATTGTTGTTGAATGTCAAGATGAACGCTCTCAACATAAAAACAAATCTAAAGCTATGTCTGTATTAGCTGCACGTATTTATCAAGCAGAAAAAGATAAAAGACAATTAATTAAAGATTCTGAACGGCGTAATTTATTAGGATCAGGTTCGCGTTCAGATCGTATTCGTACGTATAATTTTCATCAAGGGCGAATTACTGATCATCGTATTAATTTAACATTATATTCTTTAAATGAGATTATGTCTGGAAAATTAGATTTATTAATTAGTCCTATCATTGATGAATATCAAACAGATAAATTAATGGAATTGTTAGAAAATTAATGAAATGTATAGATTGGATAAAACAAGCAACAATAAGGTTAAGTTTTAGTAATACTGCAATAAAAGATGTTGAAATTCTTTTGAAATATGTAACTAATTATAATTATGCTTATATTTTTGCTTTTAATGAAATAAAATTGACAATAAATGAATATAAAACTCTTGAGTTATTCTTACAAAGAAGAGAAAAGGGAGAACCAATTGCTTATATTATTGGAGAATATGAATTTTGGTCTTTATCATTTTATGTGTCACCGGTTACACTTATACCTCGTTCGGATACTGAATGTTTAGTTGAACAAGCTTTAATTAGATTAAGTAATAAACGTTATAAAATATTAGATTTAGGAACTGGGACAGGTATTATAGCTTTATCAATTGCTTTTGAATTGCCAAAATGTTTAATAATTGGTGTTGATATTAATTATGAAATAATTAATTTAGCGAAAAAGAATCAATTTAGATTAAATATATTTAATGTATGTTTTTTAAAAAGTAATTGGTTTTCTTCTTTGTTATATCAGCGATTTGATATGATCGTTAGTAACCCGCCTTATATTAAAATAAATGATATTCATTTAAAAAAAGGTGATTTAAGATTTGAACCTATTATTGCATTAGTAGCATATGATAATGGTATGTCAAATTTAGCTTATATTATTAAACAATCTAAAAAATATTTAAAAAAATATGGATGGGTAATTCTTGAACATGGTTATAAGCAAGGTTTGTCTGTACGTAATTTATTTAAGTTTTATGGATATAGTAATATTAAAACATGTGTTGATTATAGTAAATGCGATAGAGTTTCATTAGCTCAATATATATAATAAAACAGTTAAGATTTTTTTGGGTAAAATATTTATTTTTAAAATATAGCAAATATTTTATAAAAAATTGAACTTAATTATTAATTATTTAATAAATAGTATTTTTAACTAAAATTAGTATATTTTTTTATAAAATAATTATTTTATTAATTAAGTAATTTATAATTAAAATAATATAATTATATTAATTAAATATTAATAGTTTTATTAAATTAAGTTTTTTTGTTTTTTAATATTTTTTAAAAATTGATAAATTAAATATGCAACATAAAATAATTAATATTGGTAATATTAGTGTAGCAAATGATTTGCCTTTTGTTCTTTTTGGCGGGATGAATGTGCTTGAATCTCGTGATATTGCAATGAGAGTGTGTGAACATTATGTTAATGTTACTTTTAAATTAAATGTTTTTTATGTATTTAAAGCTTCTTTTGATAAAGCAAATAGAACATCAATATATTCTTATCGTGGTTTAGGATTAGAAGAAAGTTTAAAGATATTTCAAGAATTAAAACAAACGTTTAATGTAAAAATTATTACAGATATACATGAGCCAAAACAAGCAAAAATTGTTTCTGAAGTGGTTGATGTAATTCAATTACCTGCTTTTTTAGCACGTCAAACTGATTTAATAAAATCTATAGCAAAAACAAATGTTGTTGTTAATATAAAAAAACCACAATTTATTAATCCTAATCAAATTGGAAATATTATTGAAAAATTTATTAAAAATGGTAATGATAAAATTATTTTATGTGAACGTGGTACAAGTTTTGGATATGACAATTTGTTAGTTGATATGTTAGGCTTTAATGTTATGAAGAAAGTTTCTAATGGGTATCCTGTAATTTTTGATGTAACACACTCATTGCAATATCGTGAACCATTTTCTTTTGTTTCTGGTGGTCGTCGTTCCCAAGTATTAGAATTAGCTAGATCTGGTATAGCAATTGGTTTAGCTGGTTTGTTTTTAGAATCTCACCCAAATCCTGATGATGCAAAATGTGATGGTTTTTCTGCATTACCATTAGATAAGTTAGAACCTTTTTTAATACAAATAAAAGCGATAGATGAATTGGTAAAAAGTTTTTCTAAAATAGATATTAATAATTGATTTTTATATTTATTTTTTTTATTTTAAATTTTATTTTTATTTTTAGATTTTTAAAAATCTATTATTTTTTATATTTGTTTTATAAAAATAGATAATTTTGTAAAAAAGTATTTTTTTATAAAATTATATTTATTGTTAATATAATTTTAATAGGAAATATTTAATATATTAAAATTTTTTATAATAAAATATTATTTATGTTTATTTTATTTATATTTATATAATAATTTATAATATATACATATAATGAATATTATTAATAATAATTTGTAATATTTTATTTTTTATAAAAATATTTTTTGTTTTTTTTATTTTTAAAAAAATTAATTTTATTTCATGCGGTGAGAGAGGGATTTGAACCCTCGATACATTTTAGTATACACATTTTCCAAACGTGCTCCTTCATCCTCTCGGACATCTCACCATATATTTAAAGTAAAATATAATATATATTTAATTTTTATAATATATATTATGTTTAGTTTTTATACAATTAATATTTAGTTATATGAGTTAAGTATTAATTTAATAAAAATATTAAATAAATAATATTATATAAAATAAAAAGATAAACAAAATTTATAATTTAAGTAGTAATTTTTTTAAAAAGTTTTAATTTTTATAGATAATATATTATATTTTTTTAAAATAGTATAAATTAAAGTTATTTATATATTTAAATAATTTTATTTTATTAATAGTATTATATTTATAATATTTTTTTTAAAAGAATTAAAATTTAATAGTTAAATAATTAAATAAAAATATATTATATTATTAATTAATAAAATATTGTAAAAATTACAAAAATATAAAATATAATAATTAATTATGTTTTAAAAAATAAATGTAAAATTATTTTTTTTAAAGAAAATATAATTATTAAAAATTAATTTAATTAATTTTAAAAAAAATATTTAGTATATTTTTTTTATTTTTAATATTTTGTTTTATTTATTTAATATAAATAACTATTTATTATTTGATATATTAATTTTTAGAATTATAAATTATGAATTTATTTAAAATATTAACAAAAATTAGTTTTATGACGATAATGTCTAGAATTTTTGGATTTATTCGTGATGCTATAATTGCTAGAATATTTGGTGCTGGGGAGGCAGCGGATGCTTTTTTTATAGCATTCAAACTTCCTAATTTATTACGTAGAATTTTTGCTGAAGGGGCTTTTTCTCAAGCATTTATCCCAATACTTACTGAATATAAAAATAAAAAAGGAAAGGAAGCTACTCGTATTTTTATTTCTTATATTGCTGGAATGTTAACTTTAGTTCTTTCAATTGTAACTTTTATTGGATTTATTAGTGCTCCTTGAATAATTTATCTTGCAGCGCCAGGTATTAGTAAATATTTAAATAAATATGAATTAACAATAAAATTATTACGTATTACATTTCCTTATATTTTTTTTATTTCGTTAAGTGCTCTTGTTGGTGCAATTCTTAATATTTGGAATCGTTTTTTAGTGCCAGCTTTTACCCCAACATTATTAAATATTTGTATGATTGTATTTTCTATTTTTGCAACATCATTTTTTAATCCACCAATTATAGCGTTGGGATGGTCAGTATTATTTGGAGGTTTATTACAATTTTTATATCAATTACCTTATCTTAAAAAAATTGGTATGTTAGTTTTACCACGTTTTTCATTTAAAAATCAAGGTGTTTTTAGGGTTATAAAAATGATGTGGCCAGCTATTATTGGGGTATCTGTTGCGCAAATTTCATTAATTATAAATACAATATTTGCTTCATTTTTACAACCTGGTTCAATTTCATGGATGTATTATGCAGATAGATTAATGGAATTACCTTCAGGTATTTTAGGTGTTGCGATTAGTACTATTTTATTACCTTTATTAACTAAAAGTTTTATTAATAATAATAAAATTGAATATCATCAATTAATAGATTGGAGTTTGCGTTTATGTTTATTATTAACTTTGCCGTGCGCATTAGGTTTAGCTATTTTATCTAAAATATTAATTATATCATTATTTCAATATAGTAATTTTACTGCTTATGATTCATTAATGACGCAATATGCTTTAATTGCATATTGTATAGGATTAACAGGAATTATTTTAGTTAAAATATTAGCTCCTGGTTTTTATTCTAGGCAGGATACAGTTACTCCTGTAAAAATAGCTATTTTTACATTAATTTTAACTCAATTGATGAATTTAATATTTGTTATAAAATTACAACATGTTGGCCTTGCTCTTTCTACAGGTGTAGCAGCATGTTTTAATGCTGGTCTTTTGTATTGGCAATTATTAAAACAAAAAATATATAAACCTTTATTTGGATGGAAAATATTTTTTTTAAAATTATTAATAGCTTTATTTGTTATGGGATCTGTTTTATCTATTATGATAGATTGTATACCTTTTATATATGAAAAAGGTATGTTAATAAGAATGTTTTATTTATTTTTAGTAATTTTTATTGGTGGAATAAGTTATTTTATTACATTGTTTATATTAGGTTTTAGATTTTTAAGTTTTATAAAACTTAATATAAAATAATTGATATTTTATAATAAAATTTATATATATTTTATTATAAATTACATATTGTTTACAGTTTTAATGCCTAGTGTATCTAATCCAATTTTTAATGTTTTTTGTGTTAAAAGTGCAAGTTTTAATCTGCTTTGACGTTGATTTTTATTTTTTTCTGATAAAATAGGACAATTTTCATAAAATTTTGAAAATAATCCTGCTATATCATATAAATATGAACACATAATATGAGGTGTTCCTTCATTTGCAACTAAAAAAATAGTTTCTTCAAATTGGATTAAACGTGTTGCTAAAGCAATTTCATACGATGAATTTAAAAAAATAGGTAAGGTTAGTTCTTTTTTTTTAATATTACCTTTTTTAAAAATTGATGCAATGCGAGTATATGCATATTGCATATATGGTGCGGTATTTCCATTAAAAGAAAGCATATTATCCCAATTAAAAATATAATTTGTTATTCGATTTTTTGATAAATCAGAATATTTGATAGCCCCAATACCTATAATGTTAGATAGATATGATAAATTTCTTTTGTTTATATTTGGTTTTTTTTTATAAATTATATTTTTTGCTCGTTTAATTGCTTCATCCAATAAACTAGTTAAAGAAATTGTTGTTCCTGATCTTGTTTTAAATGGTTTTTTATCTTTGTTTAAAATCATTCCGAACATATGATGTTCAAGTTTTATTGAATCAGGAATATAATTAGCTTTTTTTGCTATTGTCCAAGCTTGAATTAGATGTTGATGTTGACGTGAATCTATATAATATAATAATCGATTTGCATGTAATTTTTCGTATCTGTATTTTATACAAGCAATATCAGTTGTTGTATATAAAAAAGCTCCGTCTTTTTTTTGAATAATAACACCCATAGTTTTTCCGTGTTTATTTTTAAAATCATCAAGAAAAACAACTATTGCACCATTATTTTCAATTGCTATTCCTTTAGATTTTAAATCCGAGATAATTTCAGGTAGCATGTCTTTATATAAACTTTCACCCATTATATCATTTTTAGTTAATGTTATATTAAGTCTATAATAAATTTTTTGATTTTGTTCAATTGTAATATTTACTAGTTTTTGCCACATTTCAATGCAATATTTATCACCAGATTGAAGTTTTACTACGTACATACGAGATTTTTTTGCAAAGTTTTCATCTTCATCGTATTTTTTTTTTGCTTTTTTATAAAATTCGTCAAGATTAGTAAGTAAAAAATTATTGTAATTTTTATTTTGTAATTTTTCAAGATATGCTATTAACATACCAAAATGAGTACCCCAATCGCCAATATGATTAGCACGAATAACTTTATGGCCTATAAATTCTAAAGTACGCGCCATTGCATCACCAATAATAGTTGAACGTAAATGACCTACGTGCATTTGTTTTGCTATGTTAGGAGATGAATAATCTATAATTATAATTTCTGGTTTTATTTTTGATATTCCAAGTTTATTATTAATTAATGCTTTTTCAGCTTGTTTAGCTATCCAAAATGAATTAAGTTTTATATTTATGAATCCTTTTCCGCTAATTTCTATTTTACTTACAATATCTTTTAGATTTAATTTGCTAATAACTTTTTTAGCTAATTCTTGTGGGCATATATTCATTTTTTTTGCTGCGTTTATAATACCATTTGCTTGATAATCAATATGTTTTTTTGATATTTGACGAACAACCAAAGCATTACATTCTTTTGGAGCTCCAAAAGAATGTAATGCTTTGGTTATTTTATTTGAAAGTATATAATGAATATTCATTTAAATTTTATATAAAATTAACATGTATAAATAATTCTATTATAAAACATTAATTTTATTTTTTATATAAAAATTTTTATAAAATTTTTGTGTTTAATATATTTTTATAATAAAATTTTGTAAAATTATATTTTTAAGAATAATTTTATTTTATTTATTTAAGTTAAATAAAAAAATATTTTTTAATTATATATAAAATTTTTTTTGATTTTTTAAAAAATATTTATAGGAAAATAAATGCGTACTAATTATTGTGGACATTTAAATATAAATAATGATGGTCAAAAAGTTATAGTTTGTGGATGGGTAGATTCTTATCGTAATTTAGGCAAGTTAATTTTTATTAATTTACGTGATCGAGAAGGTATAGTACAAGTTTTTTTTGATTCAAAAAATAATGAATTATTTAAAAAAGCTGTTGACTTACGTAATGAATTTTGTATAAAAATTATTGGTACTGTACGTATTCGTAAAAAACATCAACAAAATAAAAATACTAATACAGGAGAAATTGAAATATTTGCTGAAAATATTGAAGTATTTAATAAATCAGATCCTTTACCGTTAGATAATAATCAAATCAATATGGAAGAAAATCGTTTAAAATATAGATATTTAGATCTTCGTCGTCCAGAAATGTTTAAACGATTATATATTCGTTCAAAAATTACTAATTTTATACATAAGTTTATGGATGAAAATGGTTTTTTAAATATTGAAACACCAATACTTAGTAAATCAACCCCAGAAGGAGCTAGAGATTATATAGTGCCTAGTCGTATATATAAAGGTAAATTTTATGCATTACCACAATCACCTCAAATATTAAAACAAATATTAATGATTTCTGGTGTTGATCGTTATTATCAGATTGCAAAATGTTTTCGCGATGAAGATTTACGTTCTGATCGTCAACCTGAATTTACTCAAATTGATGTTGAAGCATCTTTTATTACATCAAAAAATATTATTAAAATAATGGAATATATGATTTGTAGTTTATGGTTTAAATTTAAAAATATTGATTTAGGTGTATTCCCAGTGATGACATATGCTGAAGTTATGAAGCGTTACGGTACAGATAAACCAGATTTACGTAATCCTATTGAATTAATTGATATATATGATTCTATAAAATATTTTGAACATACAACGTTTTTGAAATTAAAAAATAATATTGAAAAATGTGGTGTAGCATTAAAAATTTCTGGTAGTTTTTTATTAACTAATAAACAACTTAATGATTTTATTAAAGTTATTTTTGTTGATAATGTTGATATATTTGGATGGATAAAAATAAATGATTGTAGTAAAGGATTAAAGGGTATTCAAAGTTCAGTTTTTAAATTTTTAAATATTGATTTTTTAAAAACAATAATAAATTGTACATCTGCAATAAATGGAGATATACTTTTTTTTAGTATTGGTGAATATAATGAAGTATCATATTTAATGAGTATGATTCGTCAAAAAATAGGATATAATTTAAAATTAATTAAAACAGATAGTTGGCGTCCATTATGGATTGTTGATTTTCCAATGTTTAAAAATGATATAAAAAATACTTTTACATCTGTGCATCACCCTTTTACTGCTCCAAAAAAAATAACATTAAAAGATTTAATAAAAAAACCAGAAAGTGTAATTTCAGAATCTTATGATTTAATTATAAATGGATACGAAATTGGTGGAGGTTCTGTTCGTATAAATAATACTAAAATGCAAGAAATAGTTTTTGATATATTAGGAATTTCTAAAAAAGAACAAAATTTAAAATTTAAATTTTTACTTGATGCTTTAAAATATGGCGCCCCACCACATGCAGGTATAGCATTTGGTTTAGATCGTATAGTAATGTTGTTAACTGATACTGATAATATTCGTGATGTTATAGCTTTTCCGAAAACGACTTCAGCATCGTGTTTAATGGTTAATGCACCAAGTGATATAAATAAAAATATGTTATCTGATTTATTTAAATTTTAATATTTTTTAATAAAATAAAATAATTTAATTGTTTTAATTTTGAATTTTAATTAATATTTTTAATTTTTATAATAAAACTTAAAATAAATAAAATTGTAGAACAAAGAACAATTGACGGACCAGTTGGGGTGTCATAATAAGTTGAAAAAAATAATCCAGTTGTAATTGAAATAATACTGATTATTATAGATATAATTGCCATTTCTTCAGGGGTTTTAGAAAAAAATCTTGCTATTGCTGCTGGAATAATTAACAATGAATTAATAATTAATATTCCAATAAATTTCATAGTTATACCAATTGTTATAGCAATCATTAATAATAATAATAAACGAATTTTTTTAATGTTTATTTTTTCTACAAATGCTAATTCATAATTTGTTGTTATTGATAATAATTTATTCCAATTTATAAAAATTAACATAGAAATAATAAAAACCATAATACTAATTATTAATATATCATTATAATTTATTGATAATAAATCGCCAAATAAACAAGACATAAAATCAATACGAATATTTTTTATAAAACTGATTATAACAAGACCGAATGATAATGAAGAATGAGCAATAATTCCAAGGAATGTATCAATATTAAATTTAGATTGTTTTTCAATAAAAACTAAAATAAATGTTAATATCAATAATACTACTATTGTAGTATAAAACGGATTTATATTTAGAAGCAATCCAAATGCTATACCTAATATAGATGAATGTGCAATTGTATCACCAAAATAAGACATTCGATTCCAAATAATAAATGAACCTAATGGTCCAATTATTATTGACAATAATATTCCAGCTAACCATCCTGGAAATAATAATTCTATTATATTCATAATATAACCTTATTAATAATTTTATTATCTATTTTTTAGTTAGAATTGTTATGTTTGTGATTATAAATACCAAGCTGATGAATATTATTATATTTAAACATTGAAATAAATTCTGGATGTTTATATATAGTGTTAGGTTTTCCTGAACAACATATATGTTTATTAATACATAATACTTTGTCTGATTTAGCCATTACGAAATGTAAATCATGAGAAACCATTAAAATGGTACAGAATAATTCTGTTTTTAATTGATAAATTAAATTATATAAATTTATTTGGCCAGCAATATCAACTCCTTGAGCTGGTTCATCAAGAACTAATAAATCTGGTTTATTTAATAATGCTCGTGAAAGTAATACACGTTGTATTTCACCATTTGATAGATCTTGCATTTGTTTATTAATTAAATTTAAAGAATTAACTTTTTTTAATGCTAATATTATTTTTTTAATGCATGTGTTATTTTTTAGCATTATAAAACGTTTAACTGTTAAAGGTAACGTTGAGTTTAAATATAATTTTTGTGGAACATAACCTATAGATATATTAGTCTTTTTTTTTATTGATCCAGAAGAAGGTTTTAATAATCCAAGAACGATTCGTATAATTGTTGTTTTACCAGCACCATTTGGTCCTAAAAGTGTAATAATTTCTCCTTTTTTTAAATTAAATGTTATATTGCTAAGTATTTCTTTATTTTTAAAAAACATAGAAATTTTATTTAAACTGATTAATTGTTGCATTTTATTTTTTTTTTTTTTTTATATAATATGTATAATAAAATGTTATATTATTTAATAAATTAAAACAATTAGGAGACTATATATGATATACAAATTAAAATATATTTTTTATATGTTTATTTTTTATACTATTATATGTTTTATGATATTTTCACCATCTTCTTTGGTTTTTGCAAATATAATTACTTCTATTAGACCTTTAGCTTTTATTGCCGCTGGAGTTGTTGATGGAATCATGCCAATTCAAATTTTACTTCCTGATGGTTTTTCACCGCATGATTATTCACTAAAACCTAGTGATTTTAAAAAAAATAAAACAAGCTGATTTAGTTATTTGGATAGGGCCTGACATGGAAAAGTTTTTACAAAAGCCTATTAGTCGATTGTCAAAAAATAAACATATTGCAGTAACAGAATTAAATAGTATTAAATCGTTATTAATAACTGATTTTTATAGTAAAAATAATTATTTTAATAATAAAGATAAAGATAAAAATAATAAATATCGTATTAATTACCAATATAATATGCATGTTTGGCTTTCACCTAAAATTGCATGTATTATTGCACAAAGTATTTGTAATAATTTAATAAAAATTTATCCAGAAAAAAAAGAAAAATTAAGATTAAATTTTTATGAGTTCAAAAAAAATATAAAGCAGAATGATATATTAGTTAATAATATTTTAAATTCATCTAGAAAAAAAAAATATTTTGTTTTTCATGATGCTTATAGTTATTTTGAAAAATATTATAAATTATCCCCGTTAGGTTGTTTTACAATAAATCCAGAAATACAACCAGGTATAAAAAAAATATATCAAATACAAAATCAATTTATTATAAATAAAGTACAGTGTATTTTTTTAGAACCTCAATTTAATTCTGCTGTTATTAATAATATTATTAAAAAAACAAAAATTAATATTGGTATTTTAGATCCTCTAGGTATAGGTTTACCAATATATCGTGATAGTTATATGAAATTTTTAATAAGATTATCAAAACAATATGTTAATTGTTTAAATTAAAAATATAAAAATTAATATTTTATATAAACATATATAGCTATTGTTTTTTTATAGTTATATATGTTTTATAATTACGAATATAAAATTAGTTTATTTTTAGAGTGATATATTGTAATTTTTTTATAAGATGCAATTAATTAAAATATTTAATAAATTTGTGAATTTTATTTATTTTACTTCTAAAATACGACAAGTATTTGTACTGCCGATAGTCCCCATTAAGTCACCTTGAGTAATTAATATCAAATCACCTTTTTTTAAATAATTATCATTATATAAACGTGTAATAGCTTTGTTAGCAGCTGCAATACCATTAAAATTAATATCACAATAAATTGGAGTAACACCTCTAAAAAGAGAACATTGATTTAAAGTTTTTTTATGTCTAGAAATTGCAAAAATAGGCAATCCTGAACTAATTCTAGACATCATTCGTGCTGTATGTCCTGATTCTGTCATAGATATAATAGCTTTAACTTTTTTAAGATGATTAGCTGCATACATAGTTGCCATTGCTATAGCTTCTTCTATATTATTAAATGATATACCTATTCGATATTTAGATGTAGTTAAATTTGGCATTTTTTCTGCACCAAAACATACTTGTGACATCATTTCTACAGTTTCTACAGGATATTTCCCTATGGCAGTTTCTGCAGACAGCATAACAGCATCTGTACCATCTAAAACTGCATTTGCAACGTCCATTACTTCAGCTCTTGTTGGTATATGATTATAAATCATTGATTCCATCATTTGAGTTGCTGTAATAACAACTTTGTTTAATTGGCGTGAACGTCTAATTAATTTTTTTTGTATAGCAATTAATTCTGGATCACCTATTTCAATACCTAAATCACCACGTGCTACCATAATAGCGTCAGAAGCTAAAATTAATTCATCTATGATTGTATCATTTGCTACTGCTTCTGCTCGTTCAAATTTTGCTATAATTTGACATTTACAACCAGCGTTGTGTGCTAAATTACGCGTATGATCAAGATCATTTTTTGAACGAGGAAACGAAATAGCTAAATAATCAACATCAATTTTAGCTGCCACGTTTATATCTGATTTATCTTTTTCTGTTAATGAATCTGCAGAAATACCCCCTCCTAATTTATTAATACCTTTATTATTAGAAAGTTTTCCTCCAATTATAACTTCAGTTATAATTTGAAAATTTTTTATTTTTAATACTTTTAATTTTATATGGCCATCGTCGAGTATTAAAATATCATTAGGAAAAACATCAAAAATAAGTTTTTTATAATTAACTCCAACTTTTTTTTGGTCTCCATCTTCTTTTTGTAATTTTGTATCTAAGATAAATTTATCACCAATCTTAAGAAAAATTTTATTTTTTTTAAAATTTAAAATTCTGATTTTTGGACCTTGTAAATCAGCAAGTATAGCAATATGTTTATTTAGTTTATTAGCAATTTTACGTACTTTGTTTGCACGTTTAATATGTTTTTCTTGACTTCCATGAGAAAAGTTTAGTCTAACAACATTTGCTCCTGCATTAATAATTTTTTCAAGATTGTTGTTATCATCAGTAGATGGGCCAAGTGTTGCAACAATTTTAGTTCTTCTAAGTCTATTTGACATGTAATATACCATTTATAGATAATTTTGATTTTTTTATAAAAAATATTTTATAATATAGTTATATTTTATATTTTTGATATTTTATAATTAAATATAATTTTAAATGTTTTTTATTTTTTAATAAAAATATTTTTATATTTTTATTAATTTAATTTTTATTTATATAAAATATAATAATTTTATATAAAAGTGAATTTTATTATTTTTTAATATTTAATTAATTATTATATATAAAAAATTATTTTTTTTATGTTTAAAAAAAATTAAATATAGTATTTTGATAAATATTATTTAGATGTTTTGTTTTGAAATTTATTTTAAGTTTTATTAAAAAATATTAGTTATATTGATATTTGATATATGTATATGATATTGATATATAGATTAATATATTTTACTATATAGTTAATTATTAAAATAATTTTTATAATAAAATATATTAATATTTTGATTGTTTATATTTTTTATAAAATTATTTATATAAAATACAAAAAAATAAAAATTTAAATATAAATAAAAATAATTATTTTAAATTAATTTAAAATAATTATTAAGGTTTTAATATGTTAAATCGTATTTTAGCTATTGATACATCAACAAATGCTTGTTCTGTTGCATTATTTTATAATGAAAAAATAGTTTCGCGTTTTTTAATTTCTGTTAATGAACACTCAAAAAAAATATTACCAATGATAGATGAAATATTATCTGAAGTTAAAATAAAATTAAGCGAATTAAATGCTATAGTTTTTTCTAAAGGACCTGGTAGTTTTACTGGAATTAGAGTAGGAATTGGGATTTCTCAAGGTTTAGCATTTGGAAGTAATTTACCATTAATCGGTCTATCAACATTAATGATACTTGCTGAAGGAGCTTATCGTGTTACTGGACAATCAAAAATTTTAGTTGGGATTAATGCTAAAATGTCTAAAATTTTTTTTTCAAAATATTATCGTAATAAAAATAATATATGGATAGGAGAAAAATTTGAAGTTTTAATTAGTTTAAAAGAAATTAAAATTTTTTTGGATTCTTTAATTGGAAAATGGTATTGTGCTGGAAATTGTTGGGATATTTATCCTGAATTATTAGATTCTAAAAAAATTATTTTTAGTAAAATAATTTTTCCTTGTGCAAAGGATATGTTGTTTATTGTAAGAGATTTATTATATAAAAATAAAATCATTAAAATAGAAGATATAAAACCAACTTATTTATTAAATCCTACTATATAAAATTAATAATTTAATATTAAAATATTAATTTTGAAAATTTAAATTTAAAAATAATTTTTATTTTATTATATTTTATTTAGTAAATTATTTTATAATTAAATTATAATTTTAATTAATAAAAGTATAAAAAATATTTTATTAATAATATTCTATTAAATTTAAATATGTTTATTAAAAAAATTTTTTAAAAAAAATAATGATAAAAAAAATATTTAATATAAATTCAAGCGAAAATAAATCAAATATTAAAAATACTAAAGAAGTAGTTATTAGTAAATTTTTAAATCCATATGATCTTATATATAAAAAAGAATTACCTATTAATCAAAAAAAAAATGTGATTTTGGAATTAATTAAAAAAAATCAGGTAATTATTATTTTAGGTGATACCGGTTCAGGTAAAACTACTCAAATTCCTAAATTTTGTCTTGAAATCGGCAGAGGAATAAAAGGTATTATTGGTCATACACAGCCAAGACGATTATCAACATGTTCAGTTGCCGAACGTATTTCAGTAGAATTAAAATGTAAATTAGGAGAAAATATTGGTTATAAAATTCGTTTTAAAGAAAAAATTAATAGTGTTACTCAAGTAAAATTGATGACTGACGGGATATTGTTAGCAGAATTACAAAAAGATAAAATGTTATCAAAATATGATACTATCATAATAGATGAAGCACATGAAAGAACTTTAAATATAGATTTTATTTTAGGATATTTACGTCAATTGTTGACAAAACGATGTGATTTAAAATTAATTATAACTTCTGCTACGATTGAACTAGAACAATTTTCTAATTATTTTCCAAAAGCACCTCTTATTGAAGTATCTGGTCGTACTTATCCTATTGAAGTTCGTTATAGACCAAATAAATATAAAACTAATAATAATTATTATAAAGTTAATTGTATTGTAGATGCAATAAAAGAACTATCTTCAGATGGTAACGGAGATATTTTAATTTTTATGTGCGGTGAATATGAAATTTTTTTGGTTTATAATGTATTATTAAAATTAAAATTATTTAATACAAAAATTATACCATTATTTGCATCACTTTCAAATGAAGAACAAAATATTGTTTTTGATGTTAGTAGTAGTAGAAAAATTATTCTATCTACTAATATTGCAGAAACATCTATTACGATACCTAGTGTTAAATATGTAATTGATACTGGTTATGCACGTATAAAACGTTATAATTATCGTAAAAAAATAAATCAATTACAAATTGAACAAATTTCTCAAGCGTCAGCAAATCAAAGAAAAGGACGGTGTGGGCGTTTATCTGATGGTATTTGTATTCGTTTATATTCAGAAGAAAATTTTTTTTCTCGTCCTAAATTTACAGACCCGGAGTATCTTAGAAGTAATCTTTCATCAGTTATTTTACAAATGATTTCTATTGGTTTTAATAATGTTAATTCATTACCTTTTATTGATCTTCCAGATAAAAGAAATATACGAGATGGAATAAAAATTTTAGAAGAATTAAATGCTATTAAATTAGATACTAAAAATACTAGTAAATATATATTAACTGATATTGGTCGACAAATAACTAAATTTTCTATTGATCCTAAATTAGGACGTATAATAGTAGAAGCAAAAAAATATAATGTTTTAAATGAAATAATAATTATTGTTTCAGCACTTTCAATAAAAGATCCAAAAGAATATCCATTAAATAAACAAAAAATTTCAAATGAAAAACATAATAGATTTTGTGATAAAAAATCTGATTTTATATCATATTTAAATTTATGGAATTATTTAATAAATAAACAAAAATTATTATCTAATATTCAGTTTAAAAAGATGTGTAATCAAGAATTTTTAAATTATTTAGTAATTTGTGAATGGCAAGATTTATATAAAAAATTAAAAAAAATAGTAGAAAATCAAGGTATAGTTATAAAAATTTATGATTTTAATTATTATAATATACATATTTCGTTATTATCTGGTTTTCTTTTTAATGTTGGTAAAAAAGATATATTTGAATTTAAATTTATAGGTATAAGAAATACAAAATTTTTTATATCTTCAAATTCTGTTTTATTTAAAAAAAAAGTAAAATGGATTATGGCATATGAAATTATTAAAACATCTAAACTTTATTGTAGAATTGCAGCATTTATCAAACCAGAATGGATTGAATTATTAGCTGATCATCTAATTAAAAAAAAATATAGTAATCCATATTGGTCTAAATTAAAAGGAAAAGTAATTGTTTTAGAAAAACTTATTTTTTATGGTTTGAATATTTTATCTAGGTTAGTGAATTATAATAAAATTAATTCTGTATTGTGTCGTGAAATATTTATTCATAATGTATTTATTGATAATGTTTCTAATATTTCTTATGATTTTATTAAAAAAAATTTAAAATTAATAAATGAAATTAAAGAAATAGAAAATAAAATAAGATGTAAAAATATTTTAATTGATGAAAAAACTATATTTTCTTTTTTTGATCAACGTATTCCTAAAGATATTTTTTCATTAAAAGAATTTAATTACTGGTGGGAATTAATATCAAAAAAACAGCCAAATTTATTGCATTTTGAGAAAAAAATGTTTTTAAAAGACAATATAAATGAAATATCTGAAATTAATTATCCAAGTTATTGAAAACAAGATAAATTTAATTTTGTTCTTTCTTATAGTTTTAACCCAGGTTCTTATTTTGATGGAATAACTGTATTTATCCCATTAATGATTTTAAATCAAATTAAAAATATGGGATTTGAATGGTTAGTTCCTGGATTTAGATATGAACTTATTGTATCTTTAATAAAAACATTACCTAAATTTGTTCGTTGTAAATTTATTCCAATATCAAAATATGTATCTGATTTTCTTAAAAAAACTTTTTCATTAGAAGAAAATATTTTTGATAGATTAGAATATGAATTCTACAAAATGTCAGGTGTAATGATAAAAAAAGAATACTGGAAACTTGATAAACTTCCAATGCATTTAAAAATGACATTCTGTATTGTTGATCATAATAATCAAGTTATTTTAAAAGGAAAAAATCTTAATTTATTAAAAGAGTCTTTAAGAGAAAATATAAAAGAAATATTGTCTGAAATTGTTAAAAATAATTTTATAAAAACTGATTTTTATGAATGGAATTTTAAAGAAATACCACAGTATTATGAATTTAAATATGGAAAATATTTAATAAAATTATATCCTGCATTATTTGATAAAAAAAATAGTGTAAGCATTCGTTTATTTGAAACAAAATATGAACAAGAAAAATCAATGTTAAAAGGTATACGAAGATTAATATTATTAAATAATAACACTATAATTAAACTTTTAAATAGAAATTTGTTAAAAAAATATAAGATGATACTATGTTTTAATTGTTATAATAGTATTTCAGAATTAATTGATGATTGTATTTTATGTTCAATTGATTATTTAATAAAAAAATTTGGATATTTAATTTGGAATAAAGAAGATTTTGAAAAAATAAGAAAATATATTAATCTAGAATTAGATAATGTAGTTATAGAGATAATTAATTTAGTAAAAGAAATTTTTGATGTTTTATTTTTAATTAATAAACAAATAAAAAAATGTAGTAATTTTTCTATGAGTTTATCATTAGCAGATTTAAAAAAACAATTATCAAATTTAATTTTTAATGAGTTTATTAGTTTATACGGTTGAATTAAATTACATGATATTTTACGTTATTTATATGGAATTAAAATAAGATTAGAAAAAATATTAATTAATTCGAATAATGATTTGATAAAAATGAATAAAATATTATATATACAAAATTTATGGCAAGAATTAGTTAATAAAAACGTTGTATCAAAAAAAATATTGTTTGATATTGAACATATACGTTGGATGATTGAAGAATTAAGAATTAATATATTTGCACAGCATATAGGTACTCCATATAAGGTATCAGAAAAAAAAATAAAAGAAATTATAGAAAAAACAAATTTAAATATTTTAAATGAATTTAGGTTTTCTTAAAAAATATTAAATTATTTTAATAAATAAATAATAGTTGGTATTGCACTGGTAATTATTAAAAATATACCAATTTTTTCAAAAATATTTAGTGTTGATTTTATTGGATATTGTGATCGCGTATATAAAAAAATTATTATTCCTGGAGCATATAATATTACAGAAAAAAGTAAATTTATTACACCAGATGCATATATTAACCATAATCCATATATACTAGAAAAAAAACCAATTAATAACATTTTTTTATTATGATTTTTAATTGCTGTTTGTATTAAAAAAGCTCCAACTAAAAAATATGGGATTAATATCATTTCTGATGAAATTGTTAGTAATGTATTATAATTACTACCACTAAGCCAAATGAGTATAATTGAAATTTGTATTGTAATATTAGTTAATAATAAAGAAGCAAATGGAGTATTGTTTAAATTTAATTTATTAAAAATTTTTGGAAATAATTTATGTTTAGATGCTATATATGGAACTTCTGATGACATAATTATCCAACTTAAATAAGCACCACAAATTGAAATTATTAATCCTAAGGCAATTACAAAAGTTCCTGTTGGTCCTATTAATTCTACCATTAATGCTGTCATTGAAGGATTTTTTGCTTTAGATAATATTTCACGTGGTAAAACCCCCAATGATAATAATGTAATTAATATGTAGATTATTAATGCAAAAATAACTGCAAATATTGTTGCTAAGCCTATATCTTTACGATTTTTAGCTTTTCCTGAAACAACTACTGCTCCTTCTATACCAATAAATACCCATAATGTAATTAACATTGCGCGTTTTACTTGTTCCCATATAGGTATTCCTAATTTTATTCCGTTAAAATCTGCATTAAAAATATTTGATTTAAAATAAATAATGGATAGTATTATAAATAATCCTAATGGAATTAATTTTGCTATAGTTGTTATTTTATTAACGACATCAGCAGTTTTTATACCTTTCATTACAAGATAATGAATGAACCATAATAATATAGATTCACCAATCAAAGATTGAAAAGTATTTCCGTCACCAAAAATAACATTATATTTTGTATCTGTAAAAAAACTTATAGTAGAAAATATTATAACTAAGTAAGAAACATTAGCTAAAATAGCACATAACCAATAACCCCAAGCTGAACAAAAACCAATAAGTTCACCAAATCCTTCTTTTGCACATGTAAAAATACCACCATCTAAATTTGGTCTAATTCTTGATAATATTAATAAAGAATAAGCTAAAAATAAAATTCCTATTCCAGTAATAGTCCAACATATAATTAATGCCATGGGACCAGCTGCCGCTGCCATGTTTTGAGGTAAACTAAAAATTCCTGCCCCAACCATTGAACTAAATACTAATGCAGTTAAAGCTGTAATTCCTAATGTATTTTTCAAAATTAATCCTATTTTAAAATATAATATAAAAATTTTTGTATTAAAATTATAATTATAATTAATATTACAATCAATTATTTTATTTTTATATTTTTAAAAAAATATATTAAAAATTAATATTTGTTAATTTTTAATATATTAATTTTATATAAAATTTTTTTTGGTATTTGCCATTTTAATTAAATACTTGTATAGTATAATAAATTTATTTTTATGAGATAACAATTATGATTATTGGCATACCAAAAGAACAAATTGCTAATGAAACTCGTGTTGCTGTTGTTCCTTATACAGTAAAACAATTATTAAAATTAGGTTTTTCTGTATATGTTGAACATAATGCAGGATATTTAGCAGGTTTTGGTGATTTAGAATATGAAAAAGTAAAAGCTAATATAGTAAGTAGAGATGTTGTATTTTCATCTGATATTATTTTAAAGATTAATATACCTCAAGAAGATGAAATATTGTTATTTAAAAAAAATGCTGTTTTGATTAGTCTTATTTATCCTGATAAAAATTTTGAGATAATTAATATATTAAAAAAATGTAATATAAATGTAATTGCAATTGATATTATTCCACATACGGCTCAAACTCAATTATATGATGTGTTAAGTTCTATGTCAACTGTTGCTGGATATAGAGCAGTAATAGAAGCAGCTTATGAATTTAAATGTTTTTTTTCTGGTCAAAACATTTCAATTAATAAAGTTTTTCCGGTTAAAGTTATGGTAATAGGAGTTGGTGTTGTAGGTTTTTCAGCTATAAGAACAGCTATTAGCTTAGGAGGTTCTGTTCGTGCATTTGATATTAAAAATGAAGTAAAAGAAGATGTTAAAAATATTGGTGCTGAATTTCTTTCATTAGATTTTTATAAAAAAAGTGATTATGTATATAATAACAAAGAAGATGTTTTAAAAAAAATTTTAACATTAGAAACAAAATTGATTGAAAATCAAATTAAAAATATAGATGTTGTAATAACGAGTGCTATAAATAAAGAAAAACAAGCTCCACAATTAATTACAAAAAAAAATATTGCATTGATGAAACCAGGTAGTGTGATAGTAGATTTAGTTGCGGAATTTGGTGGTAACTGTGAATTAACACAATCTGATAAATTAATTATAACTGATAATAATATAAAAATTATTGGTTACACTGATTTTCCAAAACGTTTTTCAACTCAATCTTCAAAATTATATAGTAATAATATGATAAATTTAATAAAAATATTATGTAAAAAAAAATCTAATGAAATAATTTTTGATTTTGATAATACGATTATAAAAGATATAACTTTAATAAAAGATGGTGAATTTGTTTTACCTTGTAAAAATATTAAAACACAAAATTTTATTCAATTAAATTCAAAAGAAAATAATATAAAAAAAAATAAAAAAAATAAAAATATTTTTAAAATCAAATATGCTTTAATTGTTTTTATAACTGTTTTATTTGTTTTGTTGGCTGAATATATATCAAATGAATTTGTATCTAATCTTACTATATTAATTTTATCTTGTATTATTAGTTATTATATTGTTTTAAATGTTATGAGTACTTTATATACTCAATTGATACTATTAACAAATATGATTTCTGGAATAGTAATTATTGGAGCTATTACACAATTTGGAAGAGGTATTTTTATTAATATTTTATCATTTATTGCAATATTATTTTCGAGTATTAATATTTTTTATAGTTTTTCATTAATACAACGTATATTAAAGATGTTTTTAAAAAATAAAGGTTAATTATGTTCTCCAGTGGAATTATTAAAGTATCTTATATTGTTGTTTTTGTTTTATTTATTTTTAGCATTGCTAGTTTGTCTAATTATAATAATTTTATAAAAAAAAAATATTTTGGTATCATTGGAATTTTAATTTCATTATTTTTAAGTATTTTTTTTTCAAATAATTTTAAATTTATATTAGTAACTATAATTATTGGTTTTATTATCAGTATTTTTTTATCAAAAAAAACAAAAATAATTCAACTTCATGAAAAAATTGTTTTTTTGCATAGTTTTATTGGATTATCTACTACATTAGTTACTATTAATAGTTTTATTAAAATAGCTATTAATAATAAAATTATTGAACATATCAATTTAATTGAATTTTTTTTTGGTTTTTTAATTAATTTTTTTACTTTTATATCTTCAATTATTTTATATTTAAAATTATCTAATAAAATTAATTTTAAATATAAAATAAAATATAATAATTATAAATTAAATTTATTTTTTATTTTTATTTTTTTATTTTTTTTAATTGTTTTTGTTGAAACAAAAATTTTTTGGTTACAAGTGTTTGTATTATTATTAACTTTAGTTTTTTTAATAATTATAGGGTATCATTTTGTTTTTTTAATTAATAAGTTAGATATACCAATTGTAATTTATTTTATTAATTCTTGTTCAGGATGGTCTGTTGCGTTGTGTGGTTTTATATTATTTAATAATTTATTAATTATAACTGGTTCTTTAGTTGGTATTTCAGGTGCAATTTTGTATCATATTACATGTAAATTAATGAATCGTTCTTTTATTAAAATTTTTTCAAATGATTTTAATTCTGATAATTTTTTATTAGAATCGGATAAAAAAAATAATAAATATCAAGAAATAACACCTTTTGAGATATCAGAAATATTAAAAAATTCAACATTAGTAGTTATGATTCCATGTTGTAATTTAGTTGCATCAAAGATTCAATATCATATTTTTTATATAACTAAAAAATTACAAGAATTTGGAATAAAAGTTAATTTTTGTATTCATCCAATTACTGAAAATTTATTAGGTTACATGGATGTTTTATTTGCTGAAACAAATATTTCTTGTAAAAATATATTTAAATTGAATGAAAATAATTTTAATTTTCAAAATATAGATACTGTTTTAATATTTGAATCAAATGATATTGTTAACCCAGATGCGTTAGAAAATTCAAAAAGTTCAATTTTTGGTATGAAAGTATTAGAGGTGTGGAAAGCTAATAATGTAATTGTTTTGCAAAACCCAACAAATATTTGTTGTTCTTATGTTCAAAATTCGTTATTTTTTAAAGAAAATGTACAATTGTTATTTGGTGAAATAAAAAACAGTATTGATGATATTTTATATTTTTTTGATTGTAAAAAACAAGATTAATATTATAGGCTTGAGTGGATTTGAACCACCGACCTCACCCTTATCAGGGGTGTGCTCTAACCAATTGAGCTACAAGCCTATTTTATAATAATTTATAATTAATTAATTATTTATTATAATTTTATTATAATATTAAGTCAAGATTTTATTAGTTTTAAATTAAATAATAATATTTTTAAAAAAATATTATTATTGAATAATAAATTCATTTTTCTTAAAATCTAAAATAATGTTTTTATTACTGTTATTTTCATTAAATAAAATTTTTTGTGCTAATAAATTTTCAATTTTTTGTTGGATAAAACGTTTTAATGGTCTTGCTCCAAAAATTTGATCAAAACCATCTTTTGTTATTTGTTTTAATGCTTTTTCTGTTGTAATCATTTTATATCCATGTTTTTCTAATTTTTTAGATAAAAGTTTTAGTTGAATATTTGTAATATCAAATATATTATTTTTATCTAATTGATTAAATATAACAATTTCATCAATACGATTAATAAATTCAGGTTTGAAAGTATTAGATAATGTATCCATTATAATATTTTTCATTTTTAAATAATTAAGTGTATTAAAATTTTTTCTAATTAAATCAGAACTTAAATTAGAAGTCATAATTATTATTGTATTTTTAAAATCAACAGTTCTACCTTGCCCATCAGTTAATCTTCCATCATCTAAAACTTGAAGTAAAATATTAAAAACGTCAATATGAGCTTTTTCTATTTCATCTAATAAAATAACTGAATATGGGCGACGTCTTATAGATTCAGTTAAATATCCACCATCTTCATAACCTATATATCCAGGAGGTGCACCAATTAAACGAGATACAACATGTTTTTCCATAAATTCAGACATATCTATTCGTGTTATGGCATTATCATTATCAAACATGAAATTTGCTAGTGCTTTACATAGTTCTGTTTTTCCAACACCTGTTGGTCCTAAAAACATAAAAGATCCTATTGGTCGATTAGGATCAGATAAACCAGCTCGATTACGGCGTATTGCATTTGAAACAGTGATAATAGCTTCATTTTGTCCAACTACACGTAGATGCAATTCTTGTTCTATTTTTTTTAATTTTTTTATTTCGTTTTCTAACATTATTGAAATCGGAATTCCTGTGGAATATGTAAGAATTTCAGCAATTTCAATTTCAGTAATTTTGTTACGTAAAAGTTTTATATTTTTTTTAGTTTCATTTGTTAATTTAAGTTGTTTTTCTAAAATTGGAATAATTCCATATTGTAATTCAGACATTTTTTCTAGATTTCCAATACGACGTAGTTTTTCAATATTAATACGCGTGTTTTCTAATTCAGTTTTAATATGTTGAATTTTTATTAATAATGTTTTTTCGTTTTTTCATTGTTTTTCTAATAAAAAATATTCTTCTTCTATTTTTGATAATTCTATTTTTAGTTTTTTTAATCTTTTTTTACTTGAATTATCAAATTCTTTTTTTAATGTTTGTTCTTCTAATTTTAATTGAATAATTTTACGTTCTAATTTGTCTAAAGATTTAGGTTTTGAATCCATTTCTATTCTTAGATTTGAACAAGCTTCATCTATTAAATCAATTGCTTTATCTGGTAGCATTCGATCTGTTATATATCTATTTGAAAGATTTGTTGCTGCAATTATTGCTGGATCTGTTATTTGTACATTATGATGTAGTTCGTAACGTCTTTTAATACCACGTAATATAGCAATTGTATCTTTTATGGATGGTTCTGTGATATATATTTTTTGAAAACGTCGTTCTAATGCTGCATTTTTTTCTATATGTTGTCTATATTCGTCTAATGTTGTTGCTCCTATACAATGCAGTTCTCCTCGTGCTAATGCTGGTTTTAACATATTACTTGCATCCATTGGACCGTCTGTTTTTCCTGCACCTATAATAGTATGAAGTTCATCGATAAATAATATAATATTATTAGATTGATTTATAAGATCATTTAAAATATTTTTAAAACGCTCTTCAAATTCACCTCTATATTTTGTACCTGCAATCAATTCTCCAATATCTAATGATAGTATGTTTTTGTTTTTTAAACCTTCAGGAACTTCATTATTTACAATTCGTTGTGCTAATCCTTCTACTATAGCTGTTTTTCCAACTCCTGGTTTTCCAATTAATACTGGATTATTTTTGGTTCTTCTTTGTAAAATTTGCATTGCTCTACGAATTTCTTCATCACGACCAATTACAGGATCTAATTTACCATGTTCTGCTTGTTCAGTTAAATTAATTGTAAATTTATTTATATTTTGTTTATTTTTAGAATTTTGTTCATTCATTTTTTTTCATTTTTTTTAAAATTTAAATTATTATTTTTATAAAATTAATATTTTGTTATTTTATATTTTTTTTAAATATTGTTTTTATTTAAATACATATCATATTTTAAATTTTTTATAAGTTTTATCATATCATCTGGTAAAGATGCATATAATTTTATTCTTTTTTTTGAAGTAGGATGATTAAAATGCAATCTTATTGCATGTAATGCTTGTCTATTAAAATTATTTATTTCTTTTAGATATTTATTGTTTTTTTTATTTAAATATTGTTTATTATTATATAATGATTTTCCTAATAATGGATGATTAATATGAGCCATATGAACAAGAATTTGGTGTGTTCTTCCTGTTTCTAATCGTACAAGTAATCTAGTATGTATTCTGAAATGTTCTATTATACGATAATGTGTAATAGCTTGTTTGCCATTTTTATTAACAGACATTTGTGTTCTTTTTATTGGATGACGTGAGATTGGTTTATTAATTGAACCACCAGTAATAATTTTTCCTGATACTATAGCTTCGTATTCGCGTGTAATTTGTTTTAATTGTAAAGAATTAATCAAATATCTATAAGATGGAATGTTTTTTGCTATTATCATTAAACCTGTTGTATTTTTATCTAAACGATGTACTATTCCTGCTCTTGGTATATTAATTGATTTTGGATAATGATATAATAATGCATTTAAAATTGTATTTTCTGAATTATTAACTCCAGGATGTACAATTAGATTGTCTGGTTTATTTATAACAAGTATATCATTGTCTTCAAAAATAATATTAAGTGTAATATTTTGTGGTTTTAAATAAGATGTTTTTTTTTCACAGAAAAAATTTATTGAAATTTTTTCTCCATTTAAAATATATTTTTTTGGTTTATTAATAATTTTGTCGTTAATTTTTACTTTATTTAATAATATTAGTTTTTTTATTTTAGTTCTAGAAAAAGAAGGTAATAATTTAACTAAAGTATGATCTAAACGAGTTTTAACTTGTAAATTATTAATAATTGTATTAAATTCTGTTTTTTGCATATATTAAATAATTTATTTTTTAATTTTTAATTTAATTATATATTATATAATATATAATTGTTTTTATTTGGAAATAAGGTTTAAATGAATAAACAATATATTTTTTTATATAAAAAATATTTTATAATATTTTTTATAATTTTTATTGTTTTTTCTGGATGTGTTAGTACAAATAAAATTGTTTATAATAATTCAATAAATAAAATTTATAATACAGCTAAAAAAAAAATGTATCATAATGATTTTAAAGTTGCTATTAATGATTTTGAATTTTTGAATAATAGATATCCATTAAACCCATATTATAATCAAATTCAATTAAATTTAATTTATTGTTATTATAAAACATTTGAATTACAAATGGCAATAGATGTAATTGATCGTTTTATACATTTAAATCAAACTCATCCTAATATTGATTATGTTATTTATATGCGTGCTTTAATTGCTATGGATTTAGATGATGAAGTATTATATGACATTTTTAATATTAAAAAAAATTATGAAAGAGATACTAAAAACGCTTATCTTGCATTTAAATATTTTAATCAATTAATTTATAGTTTTCCTGAAAGTTTATATACAAATGATGCTATTAAAAGATTGTTTTATTTAAAAAATAGATTAGCAAATTTTGATCTTTCAGTTATTAAATTTTATAATAAGTTAGGTGTTTATATTGCAGTTATTAATCGTTCGCAACAAATGTTACAAGATTATCCATCTACTAAAGCAACAATTGAAGCATTAAAGTATATGAAAATTGCTTATGAAAAGATTGGTTTAATTGAAGAATCTAAAAAAGTATCTGATATTATATTAAATAACAGTAAAAATTTTTAAAGATATTTTATTATTTTAATAATATAGTTTTTAAAAAAATAAAGATTAATATTTAAAAAAAATAATATATTATATAGTTTTTTTAGAAAAAATTATTTTTTTTAAAACTAATAATTAATAATATTTATATAATGAATTAAATTATTTTTTTTGATACTTCATTTTATTGATTATTTTTTTAATTATTTATTTTTATATATTTTAAAAAATAATAGTTTTATAGTAATTACATATAATAAATTTTATAAAAGTAAAATTTAATTTATTTTATTTTTGATTTTTTATATTTTTTAATCGTTCTTTAATGCGAGCAGCTTTACCAGAAAGTTTACGTAGATAATATAATTTAGATCTTCTAACTGAACCATAACGTATAATATTTATGCTATCTATTATTGGTGAATATGTTTGAAATATACGTTCAACACCTTCGTTATTTGAAATTTTTCTAACAGTAAATGAAGATTGTAATAATCTATTACGGATAGCTATTACTATTCCTTCAAATGATTGTAATCGTTTTTTAGAACCTTCTGTAATCCAAATTTTAACTTCAATTGTATCTCCTTGACGAAATTTAGGAATTTCTTTTTTAATTTGTTCTTTTTCTAAATTATTTATAATATTATTCATAAGTGTCTCATTAAAATTATTTTATTATACAAAAAATATTTTTTAATTTATTTGTTGTTCATAATATTCTTTTTGAAATTCATTTAGTAATAACTTTTGGTTATTAGTTAATTTTATTTTTTTTAAAAGTTCTGGTTTTTTTAACCAAGTGCGTCCAAGTGACTGTTTCATTTTCCAAATATTTATTTTTAAATGATTTCCTGATAAAATAACGTCAGGTACTTTTATCCCGTTTAATATTCTTGGTCTAGTGTATTGTGGGCAATCTAATAACCCATTAGAAAAAGAATCTTGAAAAGCTGAATTTTTATGATTTAAAGTTCCAGGAATAAATCTAGAAAGTGAATCTATTAGTACCATTGCTGCTAATTCACCACCCGTTAATATATAATCTCCTATTGATAATTCTTCATTTATTTCTGTTTGAATAAATCGTTCATCAATTCCTTTATAACGTCCGCAAACAAGAATAATTTTTTTTAATTTTATTATTTTATAAATTATATTTTGGTTTAATATTTTTCCTTGAGGTGAAAGATAAAATACTTTTGTATTTGCACCAAGCTTAGTTTTTGCTAAGTTTATTGCTTTTTTTAAAGGTTTTACCATCATTAACATACCTGGACCTCCGCCATATGGTCGGTCATCAACAGTTTTATGTTTATCTTTAGTAAAATTTCTAGGGTTAAAAAACTCTATTTTTAATAATTTATTTTTTACTGCTTTAGAAGTTACACCATATTTTGTTATTGCTTTAAACATTTCTGGAAATAAGCTAATTATATTAATAAACATTTTATATATTTTATTTAGTTATATTTTAAAAGATTAATATCCCAATCTATTGTTATTAGTTTTAAATCTATATCAATTTTTATAATTATTTTTTTAAGAAAAGGTATTAAAATATCTTTTTTTTTATAATTTTTAATGTTTGTTTTTATTATTAATACATCATTTGAATTAGTTTCTATTATATCTTTAACAATCCCGATATCATGTTTTGTTAAAGTTGTTACTTTGCATCCTATTAAATCTTTTCAATAATATTCATTATTTAATTTAGTAAAATTATTACAGTCAACAAAAATTTTAATGTTTGTAAAAAGTGCTGCTTTATTTCTATCATTTATTTCATCTAATTTTATAATGATTTTTTTTTTAAAAATTTTTCAGTTTTCAATTGGAATAGGTTTCCATATGTTTTTTTGTTTTATAAACCAAGGTTTATAATAAAATATATTTTTTGGTTTTTCTGTAAAAGAAAAAAAATTAATCCAGCCTTTTATACTATATGGAGAACCGAATTTACCAACAATAATTAGATTATTAGGTTGTAGTATTTTATTTTTATTATTCATTATTAGTTGATTTTTTTGCTTCTTTTATTAATTGTTTTATTCGAATAGATGTTGTTGCACCTAAGTTAATTCAATGTTTGATTCTATCTAAATTTAAACGTAATTTTTCTTCTTTACTAGTAGCTATAGGGTTAAAAAATCCAACACGTTCTATAAAACGTCCATCACGTGCATGTCTATTATCTGTTACTATAATTTTATAAAATGGGTGTTTTTTTTTCCCAATTAAAGATAAACGAATTGTTACCATAATTAATAATCTCTTATAAATAAAAAAACAATATTACTAATATTTTTAAAGAAATCAATTAAAAAATTTTAATTGTTATTATTATTGTTTTTTTTAAAAATTAATATGCATTATTTTTTTTATTCCTGAAAACATTTTTTTTAGTCCAATTTTTTTGATTTTTTTTATTATTTTTTGCATATTATTAAATTGTTTTAATAAGTAATTTATTTCTTGTATGCTTGCTCCAGAACCAAATGCAATACGACGTTTACGTGATCCATTGATAATAATAGGATTTTCACGTTCTTTATATGTCATTGAATTAATTATTGCTTCCATACGTTTTAACATTTTATTATTTAACAGCGGTTTAAAAGTATTTGGTAGTTGTTGTATATTTGGTATGTTATTTATTATATTACTTATTCCTCCTAAATTTTGCATTTGTTTTAATTGTTTTAAAAAATCGTTTAAATTAAAATTTTTATCATTTAGTTCTTTATTTAATTTTTTATTTTTATTTTTTTTAACTTCATTTTCAATTTCTTTTAATAAAATAGAAAGATTTTTTGATCCAAGCATATTAGAAACAATTCGTTCAGGATGGAATATTTCTAAATCATTAATTTTTTCTCCTGTACCTAAAAATTTTATTGGTTTACCAGTAATAGAAGTTATTGATAATGCCGCTCCACCTCGTACATCTCCGTCTATTTTAGTTAAAATAATTCCGGTTAATTCTAATGTTTTATTAAAAGTTTTCGATATATTTGCAGTATCTTGACCTGTCATAGCATCCATAACAAATAAAGTTTCTGCCGGTTTTAGTATGGAATGAATTTTTTTTATTTCACTTATAATTGTTTTATTAGTATGTAATACACCAGTAGTATCTATAAGTAATATATCATAAAATTTAACATGTGCATATTTTAATGCTTTTTGTGTTATTAATGTTGGATTTTCTTTTTTATTTGATTGAAAAAAATCAATTTTTATAATTTTTGATAACTTTTCTAATTGTTCTATTGCCGCTGGACGATATATATCAGTTGAGGCAATTAATATTTTTTTGTTTTGTTTTTTTAAAAAATTACCTATTTTTGCAGTAGTTATAGTTTTACCGGCACCAGGTAAACCTATTATTAATATAGGAATTGGTGGTTTATGAGATAATTGTAATTCATTATTTTTTTCACCCATTATTTTTATTAATTCATATTTAACTAATTTAATAAATTCTTGTCCTGGTGTTAGGCTTTTATTAATATTTTGCCCTATAGCATTTTTTTTTATTTTTTTAATGAAATCACGTACTACTTGTAATGATACATCTGCTTCTAATAAAGTTATTTGAATTTCGCGTAATGTATTTTTTATATTATCTTCGGTGATACGTCCATGTGTGCTTATTTTATTTAAAATAAATGATAATTTTTTAGTTAAGTTATTAAACATATATTGTTTTAGTTGTTATTTATATATAATTTTTTTATTTTTATAAATTTTTTAAATTATTAATTTTAATAATATAAATAAAAATTAATTTTATTAGTATTAAATATTTATTTATAATATAAATTTATTATACGTTTTATTTTGTATTATATTAATTTATAATTAAATTTAATTTAATAGATTATTTATTATAAATTTATAATTAAATCTATATTTTTATTAATTTGTATACCTTTTTTTAAAATATCATATGCTATTTGTTTTGCTTCTTTTAGAGAATGCATTTTATATGATCCACATTGATAAATATTTAATTCTGGTATTTTTTTTTGTTTTTGTATTAATAAGATGTTTTCCATTGATTTTTTCCATGCAGAGATTATTTTTTTTTCTTTTAGATATCCAATTAGACTCATATAAAAACCTGTTCTACATCCCATTGGAGATATGTCAATAATTTTAATATTATTATCATTAATATAATTACGCATGTAATTAGCAAATAAATGTTCTATTGTATGAACACCTGCTTCTGGCATTATTTCTTTATTAGGTTTTACAAAACGTAAATCATATATAGTTATAATATCATTATTTGGTGTTTTTAATGTTTTATCTATACGAACAGCAGGAGCTTTCATACTAGAATGGTTTATAATGAAACTATTTAATGTAGTCATGTTATAATTAGTAACGTTATAAAATAATTATTATGAATTTAAACGTGATGAATATATGTTTAAGTATTCTTCAAAAGTTTTATTTTCATTTTTTTCTATTTTTAATTGTTTTTTTATAGATTTTATTTTAGCAATTTCGAATTGTTTTTTTGTAATTACTTCATAAGGTTCTTTTGTTAATTGTTTGAAATATTTTTCAGATAATTCTAGTCCAAATTTATTAATTCCTTTTTCTAAAATTTCATTTAGTATTAATGAAGAATATGTTAATCTTGGATCTTTAATCATTTCAATAATTTTAAAGCATGTACTTTGATATATATCAGTATTATAAGATATATCAAATATTTTTGCTATATCTATTAAGTTATTAATTAATTGTTTACACACTGTTATTAGTGGCTTTTGTTTATTATTTATATTAATTATTTGTTTTGGTTTTTTTCCTTCTAAAATTATTCGGTTCCAATTTTGATTATAATAATTAAGTTCTTTATTTTCTATTTTTGGTTCATCTGCTAATGCACACCATACTAAAAATAGCTCAATAAAACTTGCTTGTGTTTCATTAATGCCAATTGAGCTAAAAGGATTAATATCAAGTGTTCTAACTTCAATGTATTCTATACCGCGTTTTAGTAAAGCTTGTAATTGTAATTCATTATGTTTTATAGTTTGTTTTGGTCGAATTTGTGTATATAATTCGTTTTCTATTTGTAATATATTTGCATTTAATTGGATATATTTATCATTTTTTTTTATACCTAATTTTTTAAAATTAGGAGATAAATTGCAAAGTGCTTTTTTAACACTAGATATGTAATTATCTAAATTATTGAATTTAATATTTAGTTTTTTTTGAAAATTATTTGTATAGCCAAAATCGCTTATTCTTAATGAAGTAGCATAAGGAAAATAGTAAAAAAAATCTTTTTCTTTATAAAAATATTTTTTTATATTTTTATTTTTTATAAAACTTTTCCAAATCATTGGTGATGCACCGAATAGATAAGAAATTATCCAACCAAATCTATAATAATTTCTAATTAAGTGTAAATAATTCTCAGAAATTTCTTCTTTTTTATATATTATGTTATTTGAAAATTGTTTTATTTTCCAGAATTCTACAGGTAATGAAAAATTGTAATGAATACCAGATATTAATTGCATTAGTGCCCCATATCGATTTTTAAGACCTTCACGATAAATTGTTTTAAAACGTCCTAAATTAGAAGAACCATATTGAGCAATTTTAATGCTATCATTATTTTTGATAAAACAAGGTATACTTAAAGGCCACATTCTTTCATTTTTTAGATTTAGAGCTGTATAACGATGTAGATCTTTTAAAAAAGCTAAATTATATTTAATATTATTATTAGCAGGTGTTATAAATTCAAGTAAAGATTCTGCAAAATCTGTTGTTATCCATTTGTGCGTTAATGGTTGACCTAATTCTTTAGGATGAATATTTTTTGAAATACTTCCTTTTGTAGTAATTCTCAAAGTTTCGCGTTCAATACCACGTTTTATATTATTTATAATTTCTGGATTTTCTTTTAATAATGATATTATTTTTGATATATCAGGAAACATATAATTTTATTATGAATATTTTGTTTTATTAGATTTTTATTTTAAAATTGTATGTATAAATTTATATTTTATGGCGCATCCAGGAGGATTCGAACCTCCGACCGCTCGGTTCGTAGCCGAGTACTCTATCCAACTGAGCTATGGATGCATTTGAAAAATAAAGATAATACGGCGAGGGAGGGATTCGAACCCTCGATGCGATTTTTTCGCATACTCTCTTAGCAGGGGAGCGCCTTCAACCACTCGGCCACCTCACCTGAGATTTGGTATATATCAATCTGTTTTAAAAAATTTTGTATATTATCATTTATTTATATATAATAAGTCAAATGTTTTATATTCATTTAATATAAAAATAATTTTCAAGAAAACAATAAGCGTTCATTATTGATTTAGAACGCTTAAATTGTTATTTTGTTTATTTATTTTTTTCAGACTGAATACGTTGATAAATTTCTTCACGATGAACAGAAATTTCTTTTGGTGCGTTTACACCAATACGAACTTGATTTCCTTTTATACCCAAAACAGTGACTGCTACTTCATCACCTATCATAAGGGTTTCTCCAACTCTACGGGTTAAAATAAGCATTCTTTTTTCTCCTTGAAATATTAAAAGATATGTATCTTGTTATTTTCCATGAATTATACATCGTGAAAATATAAAGGTATTATAATATTTATTTAATACTTTGATTTTTTAATTGATGTTTTTATAAAAATGTTTTATAATTTAGAATCAATCAATTTTTCAATATTTTTAAGTGCAGTAGGTAATGCATTTAAATTAGTTCCTCCAGCTTGAGCAATTTTAGAATTACCACCGCCTTTTCCATCTATTTCTTTTGTAATATGATAAATTAATTCATTTGCTTTAATTTTATTGCTTAATTCATTAGTTATTCCTGCAATAATATTAATTTTATTGTTATTTATTGTTGATAGTATAATTATAGCTGATTTTAATTGAATTTTTATATTATCAACAAGTATTTTTAATGTATTGATATCAATACAATCCAATTGTGTTATTAATATATTAATACCTTTTATATTTTTTGATTTTTTGCATAATAAAATGCTTTTTTGAAGGTATTCTTCTTTTTTTAATTTTAAAGTTATGTTTTTTAATTGTTGTGATTTTTCTATTAGAGATTTTATTTTTTTTATTATATTAGTTTTATCTGTTTTTAATATATTTTCAATAATTAAAAGTTGTTTTAATTGATCATTTATATTTTCTATTGCTGTTTCACCTGTAGTTGCTTCGATTCTTCGAATACCGGATGATACGCTATGTTCGTTTAAAATTTTAAATATTCTTAGATCTCCTGTTTGTTTAGCATGAGTTCCTCCACATAATTCAATAGAAAAATTATTAATACTAACAACTCGTACATGTTCTTTGTATTTATGATTAAATAATGCTATAGCTCCTTTATTTTTAGCATCTTCTAAACTTGTTAATTTAGTTTTTATTAATAAATTTTCGCTTATTTTTTTATTAATGATTTTCTCTATTTTTTGTATTTCTTCTTTTGTTAATGCTTTAAAATGTAAAAAATCAAAACGAAGTGTTTTATCGTTGATAGATGATCCTTTTTGAAAAACATGTTTACCTAAAATTTTACGTAATGTTGCATGTAATAAATGGGTTGCAGAATGATTTAAGGAAGTAGATTTTCGTTTTTTTTCATTAATTTCTGCTGTAATTGTATTGTTTATTGATAATACTCCTGAATCAATTTTACCAAAATGTAAAGTACTTTGATTATATTTTTCTGTTTTAGTAACTATAAAATTACCGTTATTATTTTTTAATATACCTGTGTCTCCAATTTGTCCTCCAGAACTAGCATAAAATGGTGTTTTATTTAATATAATTACTCCGTCTTCGTTTTTTTGTAATGATGTAACTGGTTTATTATTTTTGTATATTTTTATAATATTTGCTTGTTGTTTATTTTTTGTAAAATCTAAATTTTTATAATTTATATCAATTTTAATTTGAGATTCTTGATTTTTATTTAAAAAAATAATTTTTTTTGCTTTATTTCGTTGTTTTTCCATTTCATTTTTAAAACCTTTTTTGTCTACTTCGATTTTATGTTCACGGCATATATCGATAGTTAAATCAAGTGGAAAACCATAAGTATCGTATAAACGAAATGCAATTTCGCCTTCAAGAATATTTGTTTTTAGCGTATTTAATTCTGTATTTAATAAATTAAGTCCTCGTTCTAATGTACGTGAAAATTGTTCTTCTTCATTTTTTAATATTTTTTCGATCATTATTTGTTTATTTTGAAAGTTATTTGTAATTTCCATTATTTTAAGTACTGGTTGTACTAATTTATAAAAAAAAGGGTTTTTTGTTCCTAAAATATATCCATGTCGAATTGCACGACGAATAATTCTTCGTAATACATAACCTTTTCCTTCATTTGATGGAATTACTCCTTCAGCGATTAAAAATACACAAGCGCGAATATGATCTGCTATTACGTATAATGATTTATTTTTTAAATTAGTTTCTTTTGTAAGAATAGATATAGTAGAAATCAATTTTTGAAATATATCTATTTCGTAATTTGATTTAACATTTTGTAATATAGAAGAAATACGTTCAAGTCCCATTCCTGTATCAATAGATATTTGAGGTAGAGATTCTAATTTTCCATTTAGTTTTTTATTAAATTGCATAAATACTAAATTCCATATTTCTATATATCTATCTCCATTACTTTTGTTACTACCTGGAGGTTCTCCATAAAAATCTTTTCCATAATCATAAAAAAATTCCATGCATGGACCACAAGGTCCTGTTTCGCTCATTTGCCAAAAATTATCTGATATATAAGATTTTCCTTTTTTATCACCAATTCGGATTATATGGTTTTTTGGTATATCGATTTCTTTATTACATATGTGGTATGATTCATCATCATTAAAATATATTGTAATTAAAATTTTTTCTTTTGGTAAATTAAACCATTTTTTACTTGTTAATAATTCCCATGCAAAATGAATTGCTTCTTTTTTAAAGTAATCACCAAAACTAAAATTACCTAACATTTCAAAAAATGTATGATGTCGAGTTGTATAACCTACATTTTCTAAATCATTATGTTTTCCTCCTGCACGTATACAGTATTGTGAAGTTGCTATTCTAGAATATGTTTTTTTTTCTAATCCGAGAAATATATTTTTAAATTGATTCATTCCTGCATTTGTAAATAATAATGTTTGATCATTTTTTGGTATTAGTGAGCTACCTGGTATTATTTTATGTCCTTTTTTGTAAAAAAAATTTAAAAATGTTTGACGAATTTCATTTGTACTATTATTCATGTTTATCCTAATGTTAATTTAAATTTATTAATATAGTAAAACATTAAATAAAATAATGAATATATATAAATATTAAAAAAGTTTTCATTAAAAATTATTTGTTATTTTACTTAAAATTATATTTTGTAATAGTTTGTAATAAAATATTATTTTTAATAAATTTATTTTTAATAAAAATTAAGATAAATTAGTTATTGTATTATGAACTATATTATTATTTTATAATATTTTTATGTTTTATTTTTATTAAATTTTAAAATATTAATAGTATATTATATTTTACAATACATTATTATTTTTTATCTTTTATTTTTTGTAAGAAAGTTTGAAGTGCATAATTTGTTGATTTTAAACGTATGATTTTTCTATTTCCGTGAAATATTTTATATTTTGTACTAATATAAATTTTATTATTTATTTTTTTTTCTGCAAAAGCAAACCATACTGTACCAATAGGTTTTTTTAAAGTTCCACCATTAGGACCAGCTATACCACTTACAGATATTCCATAGTCAGCAGATGATTTTTTAATGGCTCCTTTAACCATTTCATATACAACTTTTTTATTAACAGCTCCAAAATATTTTAAAATTATTTTATTTACATTGATCATTTTATATTTAGCTTCATTACTATATGTGATAAAACCATATTTAAAATAATTAGAACTTCCATCTATACTAGTTAAACATTTTGTAATTCAACCACCTGTACAAGATTCTGCTATTGTGATAGTTTTTTTTTTGTTTTTAGAATATTTCCAATATTAAAACTTAATAATTCTAATTGTTTTTCTTTTATCATGTTATTTTTTTATTAATTGATTTTTTTATTATAGAGTATTGTGTAATATTAATAATAATTTATTTTAATATAGTGTTTTTTTATTTTTTTAAATATGTTTTTTATAAAAATATTTTATTATTTTGGTGTTATTATTAAAAATAGTTTTTTTTGATTTTAAGTTAAATTTTGTTTTATATTATATAATTTTATTATTTTTAATATATTTTTTATAAAAACATATATTTTTATATTTAATATTAAACAATGATAAAATAAAATTATTTTGTTTATTATTTTAATAATAATTTATATTTTAGTTAAAATTGATTTATTAAAATATTAATTTTTTAATTAATAATAATTTTAAATTAAAAATAATAATTATTATATTTTTTTATTTTTTTTAAATAGTATTTATAATATATTTATGTTTTTGTTTTAAATTTAAAAAACATAATGTATTATGTATTATGTACATATTATAATTAATCTAAAATTATAGATAAATTTATTTTTTATTTTATATTATTTTAATCATATATTTTTTGATTTAAAGTTTTTAAATTTTTTGATTTTTAAAACAATAATATTTTATTTGAATAAATAATTTTATTTTAAATATAATTTAGATATAAATTATATTTTTTAATAGTTTTATATATTTTAAAACATGTTATTTTCTAATTGTAAAATCTCCATAACCAACCCATTTATAAGTTGTTAATGAATCTAATCCACTAGGTCCTCTGGTATGTAATTTTTGTGTACTAACTGCAATTTCACTTCCAAATCCAAATTGTTCGCCATCTGTTAATCTAGTGCTTGCATTCACATAAACGGTTGCACTATTAATGTTTTTTACAAAATAATTTGCTTGTTGTATTGATTCAGTTAAAATTGCATCTGAATGTGAAGTACCATAATAATTAATGTGATTTATTGCTTCATTAATATCATCAACAATTTCAACATTAAGATCTAGAGATAACCATTCTTTTGTGAGATTTTCTAATTTTAATTCAACAATATTATCGAATTTTTCTTTTAAATAAAAAAAAGAACGTTTGCTAATATGTAATGTAACTTGCTCATTTATCATTTTTTTAGCAAGTAATGGTAAAAAATTAAGTGCTATATTTTTATGTATTAATAGTGTTTCTAATGAATTACATGCACTTGGGTTTTGTACTTTAGAATTAATTATTACATTTATTGCATCATTAAAGTTTACAAATTCATCAACAAATATATGGCATACCCCAATTCCTCCTGATATAATTGGAATTGTTGATTCTTCACGGCATAATTTATGTAATGCTTCACCACCACGTGGTATTAATAAATCTATATATTTATTTAATTTAAGTAGTTGAATAATTAAATTATGATTATAACAATCAATTAATTGCACAGAATTTTGTGGTAATCCAATATTTTTTAGAGTTTCTTGAATGATGTTAATTATAGTAGTATTACTATAATGTGCTTCTTTTCCCCCGCGCAAAATAATTGCATTACCTGTTTTTAAGCATAAAGATGTAATATCAATTGTAACATTAGGACGTGATTCATATATAGCACAAATTACACCAATTGGTATTTTATAACGCAATAATCTTAATCCATTATTAAGATGTTTTCCATCAATTATTTTTCCAATAGGATCTTCCAATTCACAAATTTTCGTTATATTATTAATTGTATATTCTAATTTTTTTTCTGTTAAAGATAAACGATCTTGTAATGTTTTGTGTAAATTGTTTTTTTTTGCTAATTTTATATCTTTATTGTTTGATTCTAAAATAATTGATTTTTTTTGTTTTAATGAAATTGCTATTTCATTTAATGCTTGGTTTTTTTGTTTTGTATTAAGTTTAGATAATTGTTTTGATATAATTTTTGCTGTTTTACCAAAGTTATTTAACATAATTAACTCTCTATCATATCATTTTAATGAATAACTATAAAGTTATATTTATACTTAAGTATTTGATTAATATTTTTTAAATTATTTTTTAAAATGATTTTTAATATTTTATTATTATAAAGGTTGATTTGTATATAATATTTATTTATTTTATATTATGTATATAAATTATATATATAGTAAAGTATTTTAATTTTTTTATATCTTTTTGTATAAACACTTTTTTAAAATTTTAAATCAGTTTATTTTATTAATATATATATTTTTTCGTTATAACAAAATAATCTATTGGGCTTATAATTTTAAATTAATTTATTTTTCCGTAAAAATGTGTTCCTATTTTAATATTTTTTATTGCATAATTAATTACATTTGGTTTTTTACCATTAGCAATTATTACATCAATTCCTGCTTTTACAGCAATATTAGCTGCTTGCAATTTAGTAATCATTCCTCCTTTTCCTAAACCAGTTACGCTTTTACTAGCTACATTTTTAATTTTATCGTTTATATCATATACTTCTGGTATAAATTTTGCATTTGGATTATTACGTGGATCAGAATCATATAATCCTTTTATATCAGTTAATAATAATAAATTTTCTGCGTCTCCTAAAATTGCTACAAATGCTGATAAATTGTCATTATCACCAACTTTAATTTCATCGGTTGCAACTGCATCATTTTCGTTAATTACAGGAATAATTCCATTATCTAATAATGCATGTAGTGTATTTTTTGCATTTAAAAAACGTTTGTGATTTTCAAGGTCATCTCGTGTTAATAATATTTGTCCAATATTAATACCATATATTGAAAAAAAATTTTTCCATAATTGTATTAGTTTTATTTGACCAATCGATGCTAATAATTGATTAGATATAATTGTATTTGGTAGTTTTGGAAAATTAAGATGTTCACGACCAGCAGCAATTGCTCCTGATGTTACAATAATAATTTTATTGCCATTTTTGTGTTCTTTAACACATTGTTTTACTAATTCAATAATATTTGCTTTATTTAAATGTTGTGTTCCGTTTGTTAGTAAACTTGTACCAAATTTTACTACTAATGTTTTATTTTTTTTCATAAAATTTTTACCATTATTATTAATAATAAATTTTTTAAAATAATTTATTTTATTAAAAATATATTGTAAAAAAATAATGTTATTACAAAAAAATGTTTATATTTATAATTTAATAATGTATTATGTACTATTTTAGTTTTTTATATTGTATATAATATTTTTAATGTAGTTTGAATAACTAAAAATTTTGTTTTAAATAAAAATAGATTTATATTTTTTTGTATATTTTAATATATTACTATTTTTTATTTTTTTTAAAAATATTTTATAAGAATTAAATGTTGTTTAAGAAAAAATAATATATGACATATACAATATATTTTAATATATAATTTGTAAAATTATATATTTAATTAAATTAATTATTTTATCAATGTTATATATAATGATATATTATTAAAAGTAATTTTTACTATATAAAACATAGTTTTTTATGTTTTAGTATTTTAAAATTTTACAATTTTATATAATAATATATATGAGTATAAAGTTTTTTAGTATATTTTAAATTTATTTATTTTTTTAAAAAAACTTTAAATTCTTTAGTATAGAGTTCTTTAAATCCTTTATTAGTTTTAATTATCATAAAAATTGGAATTTTCATTTTTTTTGCTAAATCAAAACCTTTTTTTTGCCCTAATACATTTAGTCCGGTTGATAAAGCATCGGCAGTCATGCAATTTTTTGATAAAACAGTAACAGAAATTAAATTATGTATAATTGGTTTTCCTGTTTTTGGAGAAATTATATGAGAAAAATGAATTCCATTATATTCAAAATAATTATGATAGTCACCAGAAGTTGCCATAGAAAATTCACCAGGTTCTATAATTTTTTGTATTGTTTGATATAAATATGGTTTTTCAATAGCAATTTGCCATGGTATTTTCTTTCCATTTTTTCCTTTAGTAGATATTTCTCCTCCTATATTTATCATATAGTTATTTATACCTATAGATTCTAAATATTCTTTTATTACATCAACTCCATAACCTTTTGCTATTGATGAAAGATCAATGTTTAACTCAGGGATTGTTTTGATAATACTATTAGAAATTATAGATAATTTTTCAATACCAACCAATTTATGTCGTTTTTTTATTTCTTTATCAGTTGGTATTTTTTTTAGTTTTAATTCAGGACCAAAACCTCATAAATTTACTAATGGTCCTATTGTAATATCTAAAGATCCATTGGTTATTTTATTGATTTCAATTGCTTTTTTGATTACTTTTATTGTTCCTAAAGAGACAGGAAATGGAATATTAGTTTTTTTAAATTTATTAAATTTACTTACTTCTGAATTATCATTGTAAGTTGACATTTGTCTATTTATTTCTTCTAAACGTTTATTAATATTTACTTTGATATTTTTAATATCATGTATATTGGAAACATATTTTATCGTATAAAATGTACCCATTGTTTGTCCATTTATGTTTTGTTCTTTAATATTGTTACATGATATTAAAAGTAAAGATGTTATGAAGAATGTAAATTGTTTATAATTATTTAAAATAAACATTTTTGTTGTTTTTAATTTTTTTAAAATATTTAATTACCAAAATTATCTAATAATATATTTTCATTTTCAACTCCTAATTTTTTTAACATTTTTATTATTGATTGATTCATTATAGTAGGACCACACATATAAAATTCACAATCCTCTGGTGAATTATGTTTTTTTAAGTAATTTTCATATAGAATATCATGAATAAATCCAGTATATCCATACCAGTTATCTTCTGGTGATGGATCAGATAATGCTATATGCCATGTAAAATTTTTATATTTTGAAGCAAGTTGATTGAAATCTTTTATATAAAAAATATCTTTAATAGATCGAGCTCCGTACCAAAAACTAATTTTTCGTTTTGTTTTTAAACGTTTTAATTGATCAAAAATATGAGATCTCATAGGAGCCATTCCAGCCCCACCACCTATAAATATCATTTCTGCGTTTGTATTTTTTGCAAAAAAATCTCCAAATGGACCATAAACAGTAATTTTATCACCTGGTTTTAATGACCAAATATATGAAGAAACAATTCCTGGTGGAATGTTTTTATTATTTGATGGTGGTATTGCAATACGTACGTTTAACATAATAATATTGCATTCTTTTGGGTAATTAGCCATTGAGTACGCGCGTATACTTGGTGATTCCGTTTTAGAGATATAATTAAATAAATTATATTTGTTCCATTCTTCATGAAATTTTTTTGGAATATCAAAATTCTTATATTCAATTACATGTGGAGTGCATTTAATTTGAATATAACCGCCAGCTTTAAAAATAAAATTCTTTTTTTTGAGAATTTTTAATTTTAATTCTTTTATAAAAGCGGTTTTATTTTTATTTGATATTACCTCACATTTCCATTTATCTGCACATAATATTTCTTTTGGTAATTCTATTTTTAAATCATGTTTAATATTTACTTGACATGCTAAACGATATCCTTTTTTTGCATCTATTTTGTTTATATGTGATATTTCAGTTGGTAGAATATTATAATTATTTTTTATTTTTATACGACATTGACCACATGTTCCAGCCCCCCCGCAAGCTGAAGATAAAAAAATTCCGTTATTTGAAAGTGCGTGTAATAATTTATCACCTGATGTTGTTTTAAAATTTTTTTCTGGATTATTATTTATTTCAATTTCAATATTTTCTGTATTTATTAATTTAGATTTTACAAATAAAATCAAACTAGTTAATATTAATATAATTAGAGTAAAAATGATTACACCTAAAAAAATAATTTCCATTTTTTTTGCCTTTTACAACTGAATTCCTGAAAATGACATAAAACCTAATGCCATTAAACCTGTTGTTATAAATGTAATACCTAATCCTTTTAAACCGCTTGGGATATCTGAGTATCTTAATTTTTCTTGAATAGAAGCCATAAGGACTATTGCTAACATCCATCCTATACCTGAACCAAATCCATATACTACAGATTCATTAAAATTATAATCGCGTTGTATCATTAATGATACACAACCAAAGATTGCACAATTAACAGTAATTAAAGGTAAATATATACCTAATGAATTATATAATATAGGAAAATAACGATCTAAAATTATTTCAAAAATTTGAACTAATGAAGCTATTACTCCTATAAAAACAATAAAATTTAAAAAAGATAAGTCAATATTTTTATATATTGCACTATCTCGTAATATTAAATTATATATTATATTATTAATAGGAACTGAAATTCCTAATACAATTGTTATTGTTACTCCAAGACCAAAAGCAGTTTTTATATTTTTTGATATAGCAATAAAAGTACACATTCCTAAAAAAAACGTTAATGCCATATTTTCTATAAAAATTGTTTTAATAAATAAATTTATTAAATTTTGCATTTTGTTAATCCTTAATTATTTGGTTTTAAAGTTTTTTTTAACCAAATAATAATACCAATAATAAAAAATGCGCTTGGCGCTAATAAACATAATCCGTTTGGTAAATACCATCCACCATTTTGTGATAATTCAAATATAGTAATTTCAAAAATTTTACCAGAACCAAATAATTCTCGTAAAAAACTAATGAACATTATTGTTATACCATAACCAATACCATTACTTATGCCATCTATAATGCTTTTAATTGGTGAATTTTTCATTGCATAGTTTTCAGCTCTTCCCATTACGATACAATTAGTGATAATTAAACTTACAAAAACAGAAAGTTGTTTTGATGATTCATATGCATATGCTCGTAAAATTTGATCAACAATAATTACTAAAGAAGCAATAATTGTCATTTGAATAATAATTCTTACATTGTTAGGAATATATTTTCTTAATAATGAAATAAAAAAATTAGAAAAAGATGTTACAAAAATAACTGAAATAGTCATTATTAATGCACTTTTTAATTTAGTTGTAACTGCTAATGCAGAACATATTCCTAATATTTGTATAGTAATTGGATTATTTTTAAGTAAAGATTCAACAATTGCTAATTTTATTTTTTTAAAATTAAACATTTTTAAATTCTCCTTTTTGTACTTTTTTTAAAAATGGTCCAAATCCTTTATCACCTAACCAAAAATCAAGTATATGTTGAATTCCATTTGATGTTAATGTTGCACCTGAAAGGCTATCTATATTATAAATGTTGTTAGATGTATTATGGGGTATTATTTTAATTGCTATTTTTCCATTATTATTGAATAATTTTTTACCTTTCCATTGTTTTTTCCATTTTTGATTGTCTACTTCCCCACCTAATCCAGGAGTTTCTCCATGTTCATAAAAAGTTATCCCATTAGATGTTATCCCATCTGAATTTATAGAAATAAAAGCATACATTATAGACCATAGTCCTGATCCATATATTGGTAAAATAATTTGTGAAATATCACCTGTATTATTTTTAACTAAATAAATTTCAGAAAAATTTGCTCTTCGATGTATTTTAGCTATATCTTCATTTGAAGATAATTTTATGCTTGTTTTATCACTATTAAGTTCTTTTTTAAGATTAAAATTATTTATTGTATATAATTTATTAGTTTTAAAATTTAAAAATTTTTTTTCAATATATTTATTATAGATTTCTTTGATTTCTTTTTGTGTCATTTTATATTTTAATAATCCAGAAACATTCAAAATATTTTTTTGAACATCTAATTTTATTTGTTCTTCTTGTTTAGATTTTAAATTGACTGAAACAGTTGTAACAATTATGGAGCAAACTAAACATAAAAGAAAAACTATTAATAATGTTTTTAATGTATTATTATTAATTTTTTTGATCATCATGTTTTTTCCTTTTTTTTATGTTTAGTTGAATAACTATATAGTCGAATATAGGAGCAAATAAGTTGGCAAAAAGAATAGCTAACATCATTCCTTCTGGATATACTGGATTGAGAATTCTAATAACTATACACATACTTCCAATTAAAATACCATATGCAAATTTCCCTTTGTTAGTAAAAGAAGTTGTCGTTGGATCTGTTGCCATAAAAAACATTCCAAATGCAAAACCACCTAAAACCATATGCCACCACCATGGCATAGAAAAAAGATTATTTTTATCTGAACCAATAAAATTAAATAAATAAGATAATGTAATCATTCCTATCATTATTCCTATGATTATTCTCCATGATGCTATTCGTAAGAAAATAATGAAAAAACCTCCTATAAAAATCATTAGTGTTGACACTTCTCCAATTGAACCTGGTATTTTACCAATAAATGCTTGAATCCATGTGATTGGTTCTCCAGTTATTGTATTTATAAGTGCTTTTCCTCCATCTAAGGCCCATTGAGAAAGAGGTGTTGCTCCAGAAAACCCATCTATTGCTGTCCAAACAAGTTCACCTGAAATTTGAGCTGGGTAACTAAAAAATAAAAATGCTCGTCCTGCTAATGCTGGATTTAGAAAATTATATCCTGTACCTCCAAAAATTTCTTTTGCTATTACAGTACCAAAACTAATTCCTAATGCTGCTTGCCATAATGGTATTGTTGGCGGTAAAGTTAAAGAAAATAAAATAGAAGTAACAAAAAATCCTTCATTTATTTCATGTTTGCGAATTATTGCAAATAATATTTCCCAAAAAGCTCCAGTAATAAACACAACAGAATAAATAGAAAAAAAATAAATTGATCCAAGTATTATTTTACTTCCATATTTTGCATCATTTAAAAGAGAAAAACCTAAAAATCTTGTAAAGTTATAATGCCAATTGTTTTTTATAATAGTATTTAATTCAATATTGTTATATAAATGATTAAGATTTGAAATTATTTGATCCCCGATGTTATATATACCCCAAAACATAGCAGGAAAAATAGATATATATACTAAAAACATTATACGTTTTATATCTGTTGTATCACGTATATGAGATTTACTTTTAGTTACATATCCAGAAGTATAAAAAATACTTGAAATAGCTTCGTATAATGGATAATATTTTTCAAATTTACCTTTATCTTTAAAGTGATGTTCGTATTTTTTTAAAAAATTTTTTATATTCATTTATTTTATCCTTCTGTTTCAATTTTAGTTAAAACATTATGAAGTAAAATACCATAATCTATTTTGGATAAACAAACATATGTACAAAGTCCTAAATCTTCTTCATCTAATTCAAGACATCCTAGTTGTTGTGAAGTATCTGTGTTCATAATAATAAGTTCACGAAGTAGATTGGTTATCATTATATTAAGAGGCATAATTCGTTCATAATTACCTATTGGCATTATCGGACGTACACTTCCGTTCATTGCTGTTGTAAAATTAAAATATTTTTTTTTAAAAAAGAACTTTAATAATGTTGTGTGTGTAAAATTAAATTTATTCTTTTCAGGTATAACCCAACCGAATAATTTTTTATTACGTTCTTCTTCTATAACAGATATTTGATTATGAAATCTACCAAGATAATTATGTGTTTTATCGCAAATTGTTCCATAAAGAATAGAACCAGAAATAATTCTATTTTCTCCAGTTTTTAGTTCTCCTTGAGTTAATTCATATAAATCAGCTCCAAGATTAGTTTTTATTAAACGTGGTTTTTTAACTTGTGGCCCAGCAAGTGAAATTATACGATCAGTATAAAGAAAACCTGTAGTGAATAATTTTCCAATTGCAATTACATCTTGGTAGTTGATACTCCATACTTTTTTTTTAATACTTACAGGTTCAAGAAAATGTATATGAGTTCCAGTTAGTCCTGCAGGGTGTGGTCCTATAAATTTAGTATAAATAATTTTATTATTAATGTTTATTTTTAATAAATTATCTGCATTATAACAAACATGTATTTTACCTTTTGTTAAACGACTTAAGATTATAAGTCCATCATTGAATGATTGTTGATTTTTTTTTATAATAATTATAGGATCAGCTGCGAGAGGATTAGTATCAATAGCTGTAACGAAAATAGCAATTGGTGATGAATTTAATTTTGGAGAACGATTAAATGGACGTGTTTTAAAAGAAACCCACAATCCTGATTTAATAAGATTTTTGGATACTTGATTTTTTGTTAATGAAATAAGTTGATCTCGTTTATAAACATTAAAAATTTTTTGTTTATTACCATTTATTTCTATTACTATTGATTCTAGAATACGATATTTTCCTCGATTTATTTTTATAATTTTACCGCAAGCTGGGCTTGTAAAAAAAATTCCTTTATTTTTTTTATCTTCAAAAAGGATTTGTCCTTTTATTACATTATCACCTTCTTTTATGAATATAAAAGGATGCATTCCTATGTATTCTTCGCCTAATAATCCTATGTGTTTAGTTGTTTTATTTTCTTCTATTATTTGTATTGGTTCTCCTTTTATTGGAATATTTAGTCCTTTTTTAATTTTAATCATAAAAATATACTCTAGTTGTTTTATTGAAATATATATTAATTTAATAATATGTAATTATTACTTATAAAAATAAATTATTTTATAAATAATTATATAAATTATAAATATTTAAAAGATTATTTTATAATTGTTATTTTTATTTTTTAAAAATATAATTATATAATAATTTATAATTAAAATTATGATTTATTATGTATACTTAATTAGTTGATGTAATTATTAAAAATATTTTTTTTACTTTTTTAAGTAAAAAAATATTTATATTTTATTTTTTTATAAAAATAACGATATTAATTAATTATATGTAATTTATTTTTATTAAAAGTATTTATTAAAATAGTAATTTATTTTATATAAAAAATATAAATTTTAAAATAAAATTATTGTATTCTAAAATTAGATTTGTATATATTTTATTTAAATAATATTATTTTATTTTGTCATTTCTTTTTCAATTAAATAAATTAAGATATGTATTATTTTAATATGAATTTCTTGAATACGATCTGCATATCCAAGATGTTGTACATTAATTTTAATATCTATAAAATCTGGTATTTTGTTATTGTTTTTTCCTGTTAATAAAATAATTTTCATATTTTTTTTATGTGCAGTCCTTATTGCATTAATAATGTTTTTCGATTTTCCAGATGATGATATTACTAGTAATACATCATCATTGCTTCCAATAGCTTCAATAAAACGAGAAAAAACATATTGATATCCAAAATCATTACTTACACAAGATAAATAACTTGCATCTGATATTGCAATTGCAGGATAAGCTTTTCGTTTTTTGCGATATTTTCCTGTTAATTCTTCAGCAAAATGCATTGCGTCACAATGCGATCCTCCATTACCACAAGATAAAATTTTTTTTCTTTTTTTTAAAGCATTGGCAATTAATAATGATGCGCTCTGAATTAATTCAATGTTTTTTTTATTTTTTGTAAAATTAACTAATATATTTGTAGCTTCTATTAATTCATTTTTTATTAAATTTTGATACATTTTTATGCATACAAACCTTTATTAAAATATAAAATATTATAGTTTTTTATAAAAATTTCATATACATGCAAAAATAAACTAAATTTAAAAAATTAGTCATAATTTAATTAGTAGTTTTATAATAATTTTTATATAAAAATAATCGTAAATATTCGAGAAAAATTATATTTTTAATTATTTTGTTTTTATATAAACCTTATAGCTGTAAAGTATAAAAATAATATTTGTATTTTTATATTAAATTTGTTTTATAAAAAAATAATTTATATATTGATCATTTTATTTTAAGTTTTAAAATCTAATTGTATATTAAATATATTTCATTATATATAAAATATATTTTTTATTAAATTTATCTATTACCAGTATTGTTCATTAGATATATTACCTGGTCTATTTTGTATATGTTTTTTCATTCCATAGTTATTTTCAAGTAATTCACGAGTATCTTTTATCATTCCTGGGTTGCCACATAACATAACATGACATGTTTTTGAAGAAAATTGTAATAGAGAAGCTTTTGTTAATTCTTTATTTTTAATTAATTCTGGTATTCTTCCATATAGAGAATTTGTACATTTTTCGCGACTAACAATAGTAATTGTACGTAATTTTCCATTAAAATTATTTTTAAGTTTTTTCATTAAAGATAAAAAAGTGAGGTCTTTTTTGTATCTTACAGCATGAATAAGTATAATATTTGTAAATTTTTCTAAATTACTTCCATCTTGTAAGATAGATAAATATGGTCCAATTGCAGTACCAGTAGATATCATCCATAAATTTTTAAATTTTGGAATTTCTTTTAAAATAAATATTCCTGAGGATTTTTCGCTAATTTGTAAAATATTTCCAGGTTTTAATTTTGCTAAATTAGAACTTAATTTTCCATTTGGAACATTAATAAGATAAAATTCTAATTTATTATTATTTGGTGCATTTACGTAAGAATATGCACGTTGAATTCGTTCATTGTTAATATTTAAAGCCAATTTTGTATATTGACCAGCAATGAATGGTTTTATTTTAGCTTTTATTATAAGACTAAATAATGAATCAGTCCAAATTTTTTTTTCTAAAACTTCGCCAGTAATCCATTTAGACATAAAATAACCTTTAATAAAATTGTAAATGTTTTAATCTTTATTTATTTTTAGATTTTATGTTAATTTTATAAATTCATGTTAAATAATTATAATTATATATTTATATGTTAATAATATAAATATATTAAAATATAAAGTAAAATTTATTTTTAATATTTTTTAAATTTTATTTAAAATAAAATAATAATTAAATTATATTTTTTTATAATTTTAATTACTATTAAAATTATTTTTTTTAATATTTTAAAATATTAATTTTAATATATTAGTATAATTATAATTTAGTTTTTTATTGTTTATAATTTTAAAAATTATATTTTTTATAATATTGTTTTTTTATAATTTATTTTTATTTTTTTCGTATTTTTTTATTTTTTTTTAATATTTTATAATAATTATTAATTATAAAATACTAAGTTTTATAAAAAGTAAAGTATTTATTATATAATTTTAAATTATAATTTTTTATTTTTAATATGTTATTTATAATTATTTGCTAAATATTATTCCTATACAAAATAATATATTAATTATTAATGAAGAGTTTATCATATGTTCTAATAGTAAATTCATTGATTTTGCTGTAGAGCTTTTAAAAACATACAATATATTATTTATTAGCATTGGTATACCTAATAAAAATAACCAACTTTTAATGTTGTTTATATACAGTAAATTAAAACAAATAAAACATAAGATAGCAATAATTATAATAATTGCATGATATATTTTTGCATATTTTATACCAATACGTACAACTAAAGTTTTTTTTTTGCTTTTTATATCATTTTTTATATCACGCATATTATTTATATTTAATACTGCAACTGATAAAAATCCGCAAGCTGTTGATGGAAGTAATGTTATAGTATCGAATGTATTCGATTGCAAATAATAAGTACTTATAACGCTTATCCATCCAAAAAAAAATAATACAAAAATATCTCCTAATCCGATATATCCATAAGGTTTTTTGCCAATTGTATATGTTATAGCAGAAATTATTGATGCTATACCAATTATAGAAAAAATGATAATATCTTTTAAATTTTTACAAGATACAAAAATTAAAATAAGTCCAGATATGCAAATTATAAAAATGTTTAATTTAAGTGCTTTTTTCATTTTTGATTTATTAATTAAACCTTTTTGCATTCCGCGTAAATTTCCAATTCGTTTAAAAGCATCACAACCTTTAATATTATCACCATAATCATTTGCAAGATTAGATAAAATTTGTAATAAAAAAATAGTAATTAATAATAAAAAAAATATTTTTCAGTGAAAATTATTTTTGAATTGGGCTAAAATAGATCCAATTAGTATTGAAGAGAATCCTAAAGATAAAGTTTTAATTCTAAAACTTTCAATCCAAGCTTTTTGATAATTAGTCATTGTTTTTTTTGTTAATTGAAAATTAATAAAAAATTTAAATATATATAGATATTTTATTTTTTTAAATTTTAAAGAAAAAATTTTATAATATAAATTTACTTAAATCTTCTTCTGTAATTAGTTCAACTAAGTGTTTTTTTACATATTCTTCATTAATTTTAATTGTTTGTCCATTATAATCGCTAGCTTTAAAAGAAACATCTTCCATTAATCTTTCTAATATAGTATGCAATCTACGTGCTCCAATATTTTCTGTAGATTCATTTACTTGCCATGCAGATTCAGCTATTTTTTGAATACCATCATTAGTAAATTCAATTAATACACCTTCTGTTGCCATTAAAGCTTTATATTGTTCTGTTAAAGATGCATTTGGTTCAGTTAAAATTCGAACAAAATCTTCAGTTGTGAGAGCTTGTAATTCAACACGAATTGGAAGTCTACCTTGTAATTCTGGAATTAAGTCTGATGGACTTGAAATTTGAAATGCACCGGATGCAATAAATAAAATGTAATCAGTTTTTATCATACCATGTTTAGTTGAAACAGTGCATCCTTCTATTAAAGGTAAAAGATCGCGTTGAACTCCTTCTCGAGATACATCTGGTCCTGACGAATTTGTTCCTCTTCTACAAATTTTATCAAATTCGTCAATAAAAACTATTCCATTTTGTTCGACTGATTCAATTGCTTTTTCTTTTAATTCTTCAAGGTTTACTAATTTTGTGATTTCTTCTTCAACTACTATTTTGAAAGCTTCTTTTATTTTCATTTTTCTAACTTTTTGTTTTTGACCAGCAAGATTTTGAAACATAGATTGTAATTGATTAGTCATTTCTTCCATGCCTGGAGGAGCCATAATTTCGATTCCCATTGGAAAAATTGCGGAAACTTCAATTTCTATTTCTTTATTGTCTAATTTTCCTTCTCGTAATTTTTTACGAAATGTTTGTCTAGTTGGTGATTGTTCATCTATTTGTTCTGTTTGCATCCAATTTTTTTTTGCTGGTGGAATTAAAATATCTAAAATACGTTCTTCTGCTAATTCTTCTGCCCGTTGTCGATTTCTTTCTATAGATTCTAATTTAACCATTTTTACAGCAACATCTGTTAAATCTCGAATGATAGAATCAACCTCTTTACCAACATATCCTACTTCTGTAAATTTTGTTGCTTCAACTTTTATAAACGGAGCATTAGCAAGTTTTGCAAGACGACGAGCAATTTCACTTTTACCAACCCCAGTTGGTCCAATCATTAAAATATTTTTAGGTGTAACTTCATGTCGTAGTGTTTCGTTTAGTTGCATACGTCTCCATCTGTTTCTTAAAGCTATTGCTACAGAACGTTTAGCTTTATTTTGTCCAATAATATGATTATTTAATTCATTAACAATTTCTCGTGGAGTCATTTCATGCATACTGACAATCCTTATTATTTTTTAAGATATTTCTTCAAAGTTAACATTGTGGTTTGTGTAAATACAGATACTACCAGCTATAAAAAGTGCTTTTTTAGCTATTTCTATTGCGTTTAAATCTGTATTTTCTAACAAAGCACGAGCAGCTGCTAGTGCATATTGACCACCTGATCCTATTGCAATTAAATCATTTTCTGGTTGAACTACATCGCCATTTCCTGTAATAATTAATGATGTTTGTTTATCAGCAACAGCTAGTAATGCTTCTAGTTTTCGCAGTACACGATCAGTACGCCAATCTTTAGTTAATTCAACAGCTGCTTTTGTTAAATGTCCTTGATGTAAATCAAGCTTACGTTCAAAAAGCTCGAAAAGTGTAAATGCATCTGCTGTACTACCAGCAAATCCTGCAATAACTTTATTATTATATAAACGACGAATTTTTCGAGCGTTGCTTTTCATAATAGTATTCCCTATTGTTGCCTGTCCATCACCACCTATTACGACTTGGCCATTACGACGAATACTTATTATTGTTGTCATTAATTAACCTCTTTATATAAGTATAATATCAAAAATATTTTTTAAAAATTATTTTTGTTGTTTTTATTAAATAGTTTAATATTTTAATTATTATTAATTAAAAATAATTTTTTAGTTAAAAATTTTATTTTTTTATGTTGTTATTTATTTTTTTATTTGTTGTTAGATTAATATCATATTCTTCAAGTTCTTTTATATAATGCCATTGTATTTTTGGTTTTGGTGGTAATTCATTTAAAGAATTTTTGTTTTTTATATTTTTTGTTAATTGTAATATTTTTTTTTTGTGATGTGTATTATATAGTACAGTTATTGTAAATATTATTAAAATAATATTTACAATTATTAATTTAATAATTGTAAATATTTGTATTATTTTATTTTTTTTTTTATTATTTAATAAATGTTTTAGATGTATATAGTCTTTTTTTATCACAATATGTGTTTTTAATAATAGATATTATTATGTTTATTAATATGTTTATTTTTTTATAATGTTGTTTATTTTTTATGTTATTGATGTTTTAATAAATAAAATTAAAAAAAATTTTGTAAAAAATGATATTTAAGTGTTTTAAAAAATATTATTTATTTTTATAGTTAATTAAATAAAAAGAATAAAATTAATTATATATTTATTAAAAAATTTGTACTATAGATAATTAATTTAAATTTTATATATAAATATATAAAATTAATATAATGTTTTTATATATTTATATATTCTTAAATTTTAATTGGATCAACATTTATATTAAATTTTATTTTATAAAATTTTGATTTTTTTAATATTTCAGGTAAAAATTTTATCATAATTTTTTGTAAATATATTTTAGATGTATGTTGCAATAAAATTTGCCAATTAGAAAGATTTTTTTGATTAGAAAAAATAGGTCCTAATATTAATAATTCTTTATCATTAATTGTTTTTAGTATATGTTTTTTTATGTTTTCTAAAAAAATTAAAGAGTTTTTATTATTATTTTTTGAAAGGATTAAAATGTGATTTGTATAAGGAGGTAACATTGCTATTTTTCTTTCTTTCATAGCTTCTTTTGAAAAAGAAAAGTATCCATTCTTTAAAAGTTTTATTAATAATGGATGTTCAGGATAATTAGTTTGTATGCAGATTTCTCCATGTTTTTTTTCTTTTATAATTTGATTAAGGATTTTAATATAAAATTGAGCAAAACGTTCAAAAGTTCTAAAATCATTAGAAAATAATATATGATCTATATCAAGAATTGCAATAAAAGTGACATTTGCAAAAAAAATATTTTTTGTTAATATTTTTGTTCCAATAAAAATATGAGATTTTTTATTTTTTATATTTAAATTTTCTTTAAAGTTATTTTTATTATTTTTTGTGTCTTGATCTATACGACTTATTCCTATATTAGGAAAAATTTTAGAAATAATTTCTTCTAATTGTTCAGTACCTATACCAATAAAATTAAAATTATTTGATTTACAATTAGGGCATTGTTGTGGAGTTGGTATTTTTTTATTACATTTATAACAAGATAAGATATAATTTGTTTTATAAAAAGTGTAAACATTATTACAAAACTTACATTTTGCAATTCAATTGCATTTATAACAAGTGTATAATGATGAATAACCAAGTTTATTTAATAATAAAATTATTTGTTTGTTTTTTGTGATATGTTTTTTTATATGTTCAATTAATATATTTGAAATTCCTTTTATTATTTGTTGTTTTTTTAAATCAATTATGTATTGATAAGTTTTATTTATATTTTTTATATTACTAGTTAAATTTAATTGATGGTATTTTTTTTTTTTTACGTTATATAATGTTTCAAATGACGGTGTTTCGGTTGTCATTATAATTGGAATGTTGTTTAATTTTGCACGAAAAATTGCTAAATCTCTTGCATGGTATTTTCAACCGTTTTGTTGTTTATAAGAGTAATCGTGTTCTTCATTTATTATTATAACACCTAAATTATAAAAAGATGATAATAATGCTGATCGAGTTCCTATAAGAATAGAATTATGTCCTAATTTTGTTTTTAACCAAACATTTAATTTGTCATAATTATTAAGTTTTGAATGTAATAAATTTATTGGTTTATCAAATATTTTTTTAAGATATATAACAATTTTATTCGCTAATTTAATTTCAGGTGTAAGTATAAGAGCTTGTTTTTTTTTTGATAAAATATGTTTTAATATATTTATACAAACTTTAATTTTTCCTGAACCTTTTGTACCTGTTAAAAGCCAAGTTGAAAATTGGTTTTCTTTTGATTTTATTATTTTTATTGCATTTTTTTGTTCATTATTAAGTAATAATTGTTCTTTTTGAAAATAATTTTGTTTATTAGCATCAAAATTATTTTTTTGATTTAAAGATTCTAAATTAAGTGTATGAGAATAATTAATTTTTTTTCCTTGTTGTAATTGTTTAGGTAATGTATAAAATAATATTTTTCCAATTGGATAGTAATAGTATTTTGAAGACCATAGTAACATTTTCCATAGATCTTTAGAAAAAATTGATTCAAAATCAATAATTTTTTTTATTTTTTTTATTTTTTTATCTAAAGGTTTATTATTATTTTTATATTGAATAACTATTCCTATAGAAAAATTATTTTTAAATGGTACTATTACACGACTTCCTATTACAGGAATAGGCATATTTTTTTGTAATTGATAGTTAAAAATATAATTTAGAGGAATAGATAAGGCTATTTGGATTATCATGGTGTTATTTATTAGTTATAAAATATTTTTAAAAATGATATATCAATATATTTGTTTTTTAAAAAATTTTGTATAATATTATTTTAAAATAAATTTTTGAATTAAGGTAGTTTTATGAAAAAAAATATTCATCCTAAATATAATAAAATAGATGTATTTTGTTCTTGTGGTAATAATATGAGTATTAATTCAACGGCAAACCATACTTTAAATTTAGATGTATGTAGTAATTGTCATCCATTTTATATAGGTAAACAAAGAGATGTTGTTTCTGGTGATCGTGTAGATAAATTTAATAAACGTTTTAAAATTTCTTTTTTTAAAAAAAATAATTAAAATTAAAAATATTTTATTTATTTTTAATAAAAAGTATATTTTTTATAAAAAAATAAAAAATATAAATGATAATAAAATTATAAAAATTATTTAAAATAAATTATTTTTTAATTAATTTTATAATTATTTATATAAAAAAATATTTTTATATAAAATATCATTTTAAAAAAAATATCATGTAAAATATATTAAATTTTGTGTAGATATTAAATATCTAGTAAATTATAAAAATATAAAGAATTTTAGTTTCAAAATTTAATTATTAATATAATAAAAAATATTCTTATATTAATAATATATCATTGAATATTAATTTTATGAAAAATGGTATTTTTTTGATTTTTAATTTGTTAATTTTATAACTATTGTTTTTTCAATCTGGTTTTTTAATTTCATTCCAGGACGAAAACTAACAATTTTTCGAGCACTAATTGTTTTATATTCACCAGTTTTAGGATTTCGACCAGGACGTTGTTTTTTATTTTGTAAAATAAAATTACCAAAGCCAGATAATTTTATTATTATACCTTTTTCTAAAGAAAATTTAATTTCTTCAAAAAATATTTCTATAATATTTTTTACAGAACTTTTGCTAAGTCCGAGTTTTTTAAATAAATTTTTTGATATTTCATGTTTAGTAATAGACATGTTTAATTCCTTAAATATGCATTAAATTGTTTTTTTAATATTGATAAACATAAATTAATCATTGTTATAATTTCTTTATCTTCCATTGTTCGTTTGTAATTTTGGAAAATAAAACTAATTCCAATGCTTTTGCATCCTTTTTTTACTTTTTCGCCTTTATATACATCAAATAAATTTATATTAGTTATGTTGTTTTTAAGAATATTTTTACATTCTTTTAGAATATCTGCAGTTGCTATATCTTCTGGTACTATTATAGAAATGTCACGACGATTTGATGGATAATTTGATACCTCTTTTATTTCATTATTAATATATTCTGTTAATATATCAACACGAATTTCAAATATTATAGTATTTTTAGATAAATTAAGATTTTCTTCTAATATAGGATGTATATTACCAATATAACCAATTTTTTTATTTTTAAAAAAAATACTTGCGCTTTTACCTGGATGTAGTGCTGAATGTTTTTCTTTTTTAAATGTAATTGAATTTAATTTATTAGTTAATTCAAAAATAGTTTCGATATCACCTTTTAAATCAAAAAAATCAACAGATTGTTTATTTAATGACCAATGTTCTTCAAATTTGTTACCTGCGATAACACCAGCAAGCATTAATTTTTGTTTTATTTTATATTTTGATTTTAAATCATGTAAAAAACATATTCCTGTTTCAAATAATTTAATTTTATTTTGTTGACGATTTTGATTATATATAACTGAATTTAATAAACCAGTCCATAATGATAAACGCATTGCAGACATTTCATCAGATATTGGATTTGTTAAAATAAATGATTTTTGTTGTGGATGTAATAAATTTTGTATTTTTGGATTTACAAAACTATAAGTAATTGCTTCTTGAAAACCTCGATCAACCAATAATAATTTAATACGATTTAAAGAAAATTTTATTTTTTTATTTTTTATAGTTAAATTAGTAAGAAGTGGTTTTTTAGGAATATTATTATAACCGTAAATACGAGCAATTTCTTCTATTAAATTTTCTTCGATTTGAATATCAAATCTTCATGTAGGAATGAATACATTCCATATATTTTTAGAAAGAAAAAATTCACATCCTAGTTGTATTAAAATATTAGTAACTATATCATCATCAATAAAATAACCTATTATTCTATCTAATTTATTTCGTGTCAGTTTTATATTTATTTTTTTTGGTAAATAAGTTTTATTTGTTATATTAATTAATTCACTAATATCACCGCCGCATATTTCTAATATTAGTTTAGTTGTATATTCAATTGCTTTATTTTGTATTTTATAATCAATGCCACGTTCGAATCTTGATGAAATATCATTTTGTAATTTATAATAATGTGAACGACCTTTAATAAAATTCGGGTTAAAAAATGCACATTCTAAAATTATATTTTTAGTTTTTTTATCAATTTCTGAAAGAGGACTATAAGAAATACCTGCTATTCCTAATATTTTTGAATCATCTGAAATTACTAATGTATTTATTTTTAATTTTTTTTTAATATTATTTGATGAAATAAATATTTCATTGTTGTTAGCCATTCTTACATTAATAGTACCATTTATTTTATTTAGATCATAAATTTGTATTGGTTGACCTAGTTCTAATAAAACATAGTTAGTTATATTAAAAATTGTGTTTTTTAAATCAATACCACATCTTCGTAATTTTTCTTTTATATAGATTGGTGTTTTCGCAAAAATATTAATATTTTTAATTATTCTGTATAAAATTTTAGGACATGCGTTTGGAGCATTAACATTAATGAAAAGTGTATTTTTTAATTTAGGAATAATAGTATCAATTGATATTTTATTAAGTTTTATTTTATTTGTAATAGATAATTCACGAGCAATACCAAATATGCTTAAGCAATCTGGACGGTTTTGTGGAATAGTTATTTCAACTGTATTATCATTAAGTTTTAGATAATTATAAACGTCATCGCCAATTTTGGCATCTTTTTCAAATTCTATAATTTCTTTTTTGTATTCATGAATACCAAGATCAAAATATGAACATATAAAACCTTCAGAAAAATTTTTATGTATTTTAGTTTTTTTTAATTTAAAATGTTTTGATAATACAGAATTAATTGTTGCTACTGCAACTTTTAAACCAATTTTACAATTTTGTGAATAACAAATAACGTTTAATAAATTCTTTTTACCTATATTAATTTTTGTTATAAATAAATTATTTATTTTTTTGTCTTGAATACATTCAATAATTTCACCAATTATAACCCCGTTAAATTTTTTAGCAACAGGTTCAAATTTATTAACTTCTAATCCTGACATTGTAATTTTATTAAATAATTCTTTGCTATTTATTGTTGTATTCAACCATTCTCGTAACCACAATTCACTAAATTTCATAATATAAAATATAGCCTTATTTGAATTGTTTAAGAAAACGAAGATCGTTTTCAAAAAATCTACGCAAATCAGAAATCCCGTAACGTAACATAGATATTCTTTCTATTCCAATACCAAATGCAAAACCAGAGTATTTTTCTGGATCGATGTTTACATTTCGTAATACGTTTGGATGTATCATACCGCATCCTAATATTTCTAACCATTTATTTTTTTTATCCATTATATCAATTTCTGATGAAAGAATTGTAAATGGGAAATATGATGGTCTAAAACGAATTTTGATTTTTTTTTCAAAAAAAATATTTAAAAAATTATGTAATATCCATTTGAGATTTGTAAAATTAATATTATTATCTACAATAAAACCTTCTGTTTGATGAAACATTGGTGTGTGTTTTTGATCATAATCTTTACGATAAACACGTCCTGAAGTTATAATTCTGATAGGTGGTTTTATTTTTTTCATTATTCGAATTTGAACGTTAGACGTTTGTGTTCTAAGTAACAGTTTAGAGTTAAGCCAAAAAGTATCTTGACTAGTACGTGCTGGATGATTAATTGAAATATTTAATGCGTCAAAATTATAATAACTATTTTCTATTTCTGGTCCTGTTTCAATAGAAAAACCTAATTTAGTAAATATGTTTTCAATTTGTTGAATTGAAATTGTTATAGGATGTAAATTACCATTATTTAAATATCTACCTGGTAATGAAATATCAATTTTTTCTGATGAAATTCGTTTGTTGATTTTTTCTTTTTGTAAAATTATTTTACGTAAATTTAATTCATTATGTATTTGTTTTTTTGCTTTATTTATTAAAATTAATATTTTTGAATTTTTATCATTTGATTTTTTATGTAAAGATTTTATTTTTAATTTTAAAAAACCATTTTTTCCTAAAAATTTAATACGAATTAATTCTAAATCAGTAATGTTTTTCGCTTGCTTTATTGCTGTATTTGCTTTTTCTATTAATTCAGCAAGTTCTAGCATTTAATTCTCCTATTTATTATTAAAATGTTATGTCTATGATATAATATATTAAAATAATATATATAAGTTAATTATATTTAACGCAAATATGTTTTTTATAAAAATAAAGTAAAATTATAAAAAAATGTAAATAAGGAAAATATTCCTTATTTACAAGAAAAAGTTAAGTTAGAGAATTTTTTGCTTTTTCGATTAAAATTTGAAATGAAATTTTATCAAAAATTGCAATATCTGCAAGTATTTTGCGGTTTATTTTTATTGATGCTTGTTTTAAACCATTAATAAAACAATTATAAGACATTCCGTTTTTTCTAGTCATTGCATTAATACGTGTAATCCATAGTTTACGAAATTGACGTTTACGTTGACGTCTATCACGATAAGCATATTGTCCAGCTTTTGTTACAGCTTGAAATGCTACTCTGTATACACGAGATCGTGCACCGTAATATCCTTTTGCTTGTTTTAAAATTTTTTTATGCCTTGCATGTGCAAATACACCACGTTTTATGTGTGCCATAGGTGTTAATCTCCTTTGTTTTCAGTAAAATAATGGTTTTTTAATTTTTTGCTAGGCATGAAGTTACAAATTTTATATCGCTTTTAGATACCAATCCTTTTGATCGTAAATTACGTTTACGTTTAGTAGATTTTTTTGTTAAAATATGACGAAGATTTGCATGTTTGTGTTTGAATTTGCCTCCTGCAGTTTTTTTAAATCGTTTTGCAGCACTGCGTATAGTTTTAATTTTTAACATTTTTTGTCCAATTTTTAATTTTAATTAATTATAAGTTAATTATATAATTTTTTAATAATTTTTTAATTTTTAAGAAAAAGATTTTGCAATCTATTACATAATATATAAAACAATATTTCTTTTTTTTTAAAAATTAAAAAAAATAGAACGATAATTTTATTTATATTAGAATATTTTGTTTTTTTATTTTAAAATAATTTATTATATTTTTTATAAAATATTATTTATTATATAATTTTGAATTTTAAAATAATTGTTAAAATAACATAATTATGTTTTTAAAAATTATTTTAAAAAATATATTTTGAATTCGATAAAAATTATTAAAATATTTATTGGTTTTTATCGAATTCAATTTATAATAATTTTTTAATTATTTTTTTTTGGTGCTAATATCATTAACATTTGCCGTCCTTCTATTTTTAAAGGCAATGATTCTACCAATGCTAATTCATTAAGATCATTTTTAATACGATTAAGAACATTAATTCCTATTTGTTGATGAACCAGTTCACGACCACGAAAACGTAAAGTAACTTTTACTTTATCACCACATTCTAAAAACTTAATTAAATTACGTAATTTTACTTGATAATCGCTTTCATCTGTTCCTGGGCGGAATTTAATTTCTTTTATTTGAAAAAATTTTTGTTTTTTCTTTTGTTTTTTTTGTGATTTACTTTTTTCGTAAAGGTATTTACCATAATCCATGATGCGACAAACAGGTTTTTCAGAATTTGGGGTGATTTCTACTAAATCTAATTCAGCTTCTTCTGCTTTTAATAATGCGGCATGGATATTCATCATACCGATTGGTTCTCCATTTACATCAATAACACGAACTATATTTGCTCGTATTTCTTCATTAATACGATTTAATCGTGTTTTTGTAAATTTTTTTTCGTTTTTAATATTTTATTCCTCCATTAAATTAAATTCTTTATTATTAATTTCTTTTAAAATATTTTCTGTAAATTTGTCAATATCAATACTTCCTAAATTTTTACCTAAACGAGTACGAACAGATATTTTACCTGATTCAATTTCTTTATCTCCACAAATTAACATATAAGGAACATGATTCATTGTATGTTCTCTAATCTTAAAGTTAATTTTTTTATTTCGTAAATCTGCTTTTGCACGAATGCCAGCTTTTTGTTGTTTAAAAACTATTTCTTTAACACGCTTTTCATGTTTGCTGGTAACATTTATTACAACGACTTGTTGTGGTGATAACCATGTTGGAAAATTACCAGAATATTCTTCCATTAAAATTCCAATAAATCTTTCAAGTGATCCTAGTATAGCACGATGTATCATAACAGGTGTTACACGTTTATTATTTTTATCAATATAAAATGCAGATAATCTATTTGGTAAGAAAAAGTCTAATTGTATAGTACCGCATTGCCATGTACGATCGAAACAATCAAGTAGTATAAATTCTATTTTTGGTCCATAAAATGCACCTTCTCCATATTGATATTCAAAATTAATTTTTTTTATATTTAATGCACTGACTAGATCTTTTTCTGCTTTATCCCACATATTGTCGGTACCGATGCGTTTATCAGGTCTAGTTGAAACTTTTACTGAAATTTTTTTAAAACCAAGGGTTTCATATATATTATAAACGATTTCTATACAATTTATTACTTCATTAATAATTTGACTATTTGTGCAAAAAATATGAGCATCATCTTGTGTTACGCATCTAACTCTCATTAAACCATGTAATGATCCAGATGGTTCATTTCTATGACAACTACCAAATTCTGACATACGTAAAGGTAAGTCACGATATGATTTTAAATGTTGATTAAATATTTGTATATGTCCTGGGCAATTCATTGGTTTTATACAATATTCGCGGTTTTCTGAAAATGTATTAAATATTGCGTGTTTATAATTATCCCAATGTCCAGTTTTTTCCCATAATATACGATCCATCATAATTGGAGTTTTTACTTCTTGATAATTGTGTTCTTTTAGTTTTGTAAGTATAAAGTTTTCTAATTCACGAAAAACAATTAAACCATTATCATGCCAAAATACCATTCCAGGTGCTTCTTTTTGCATATGATATAAATTTAATTGTTTATTAATTTTACGATGATCATTCTTAAAATTTTCTTTTAAATTAAACATTTTGTTTTTATTTTTTTATCTGTGTATGTTTTTATATATATTGTAATTTTTATTAGATTATTATTTAAATATATTATTAATTTTTTTTAGGTTTTTAATTATTATAAAATTTATATTTGATATATGAAGTTAAATAGATATTTACATATTTTCATAGTAATATAAACATAGATATTTATTTTTTCAATATTTTTATTATAAAAATTTTTTATATTTTTATTTTTTTAGAATATTTTATAGATTTTGAATTTATAATGTTTATTTATTAAGGAATTATAATTTGTTTTTAAATAATTTAAATATATTTTTTTTTAAGATTTTTTGAAAATATTTTTTATAAAATTATAATCTAAATTAGTATTGTAAAAAAAATATTGTTTATAACTAACATAGTTATTATATTATTGACTAGTCAAAATTTGTTTAATTTTATTATTAATATATAACAAATAAAAATAACGAATAATTTTTAGTTTGTTTTTGTTATTCATATGGTGAATTTAATGTTTTTAATTATTTTAAATTATATAAGTTGTATAAATTAATGTATTATTAATATTATTTTGAAATATATGATTTATTAAATTTTAATTTTATTGTTAATGGTATTAATAATTAAAAATTCTTTTTATATTAATTATTATTTTTAAGTAATATAATTGAATAAAAATTTTTATTCAATTATTATATTATATAATAATGCGTTTATTTAATTTTAGAAACTATATAATTTATTAAATTTAGTTTTTGTACTATAAAATTATATTTATTAATAATATGTTTATGAAAATATTTTTTATTGATCATTAAAATATTTTTTTATATTTTATTTAAGTTTTTGAAATTTATATTTTTTATATTTTATTAATATATTAAATATTAATTTACGATCAATTTTTATAAAAATTAAAATATTTATATATTTTTGTTAAAAAAATATTAGTTATGTAATTAATATTTTAAATTAAAATAAAAAATATTTTTTTAAAAAAATGTTATTTTTTAATATTTATTTTTTGATATTTTTATTAATTTTATATCATGACATCTGAAGGTCATATATTATTTTCAATAGCTTCATTAATTGTAGCTTATAAATTGCAGTTAACATTTGAAATAGTTCATGGTGATTGGATTTATATGTTATTAGGAGCTTCAATAGGATCGTTGTTACCTGATATTGATCATAAATCATCTTTATTTGGTAGAATATTTTTTTTTATTTCATTTTTTATGTCAAAAATTTTCAGTCATAGAGGTTTTACACATAGTTTACTTTCATGGATTATTTTAATTGTTTTTTTTTATATATTTCATATTGAAAAATTAATATCTAATGATTTAATCCAAGCATTTTTATTAGGGTATATTAGTCATCATTTTGCTGATATGTTGACACCATATGGTGTTAGTTTTTTATGGCCTTTATCTTATCGTTTTAGTATTCCTATAATTGTTGGTAAAAATAATAAACGAAGAGAACGTTGTATTTCTATTATTTTAATAGGTTGTTATTATATTTTTTATTTTAAAGATCATTTTGATGTTGTGTTTTATTTTAATAAAATAATTAATTTTTTTAAGATATTAAATATATTAGAGTGAAGTAATAAAAAATATTTTTAATAAATAAAAAAAATTGAATAATTTTTAATATTAAAATATATAATTAAACTAATTTTATGTTTTTAGAAAAAATTTTAAAAATATTTTTTTATAAAACATATTATATAATATAATAAATTATTTTTTATATAATAGTAATTTATTGATAATATAAATAGATCAATATTTTTATTTTTTTATTTTTTTATATAAAAACTAACATTTTAAAATATTTTACACAATGATTATAACCAAGTTCCAAAACGTTTTATATAAAATTGTTTTATTAACTGAGTTATAATAAAATAACTAATTAATGTTAATGTAAGCCAAGAAAAATATGTAATAGGTAGTGGTTGCAATCCTATTATTTTACCAAATGATGAATATGGAATATATAACCCTAATATCACAATAATACATGTTGTTAATATTACTGGCAATGCTGCAGTGCTTTGAATAAATGGTATTTTTTGTGTTCTTAACATGTGTACAATTAATATTTGAGATAATAGACCTTCTACAAACCATCCAGATTGAAATAATGATGCATAAGTTATGTTATTTGCTTTAAAAATAAACCACATAAGAATAAAAGTTGTGATATCAAAAACTGATGATATTGGTCCAATCCATATCATAAATCTCTTAATATTTTTAGAATTCCATTTTTGTGGAGACTTTAAAAATTCTTTATCTACTTTATCCCAAGGTAAAGTTAATTGAGAAATATCATATAATAAATTTTGTACAAGTAATTGTGTTGCTAACATTGGCATAAAAGGAATAAAAGCACTTGCAATTAATACTGAAAATACGTTTCCAAAGTTTGAACTTGCTGTTAAATTTAAATATTTTATTATATTTCCAAATATTTCTCTTCCTTTTATAACTCCTTGTTCTAAAACCATTAAATCTTTTTCAAGTAAAATAATATCTGCAGACTCTTTTGCTATGTCAGTAGCAGTATCTACAGAGATTCCTACATCAGCATCTCTTAATGCTGGAGCATCATTAATACCATCACCTAAAAATCCAACTGTATGTCCATTTTTTTGTAATTGTTTAAGAATTCGTGATTTTTGTAATGGTGTTAATTTACAAAAAGCTGATAATTTTTCAACTTTTTCACTAAGTTCTTTATCTGACATTTTTTCAATTTCAAAACCAGTTATAATTTTATTAGTATTTAGTCCAACATCATAACAAATTTTTTTTGTTATAATTGCATTATCTCCAGTTAATACTTTTATATTGATTCCATTTTTTTTTAATGTTGAAATAACAGAAATAGCACTATCTTTAGCATGATCTAAAAAAGTTAAAATTCCTTGTAATTCTAATTTTTTTTCAATTTTTGTTGATAAAGGGAATTTTTTTTCTGTATCATTTAAAATACGTGTAGCTAGTAGTAAAACTCTAAAACCTTGATTATTGAGATTATTAACTATTTTAAAAATTCTATTTTTTGCTTGTTTATTTAAAATTAATGTTTTTCCATTTAGTCTATAATTAATGCAAACTTTTAATATTTCTTCAACAGCACCTTTACAAATTAATAAAATTTTATTTTTAGGTGTTTTTATTATTATAGATAATTTTCTACGTATAAAATCAAATGGAATTTCGTCTATTTTTTGATAAGATATTAATTGTTTAGTATTTAAATTGTTACTACCATAATTAATAATTGCTTGATCTAATAAATTTTTAGTTCCACTTTGGTAGCAACTATTTAACCAAGCTAATTTTAATATATTATTATTTTTGTCACCATTATTATCTAAATAATGTTCTAAAATTATTTTATCTTTTGTTAATGTTCCTGTTTTATCTGTACATAATACATCCATTGCACCAAAATTTTGGATTGCATTTAATCTTTTAACTATAACTTTATGTTTAGACATAGCTATTGCTCCTTTAGCAAGATTTGAACTTACAATCATAGGGAGCATTTCAGGAGTTAATCCTACAGCTATTGCTAAAGAAAATAATGTTGCTTCAAACCAATCTCCTTTTGTAAATCCGTTAATTAATAATACAATTGGAACCATTATTGACATAAAACGAATTAATAACCAACTAACGTTGTTTACTCCTCGATCAAATGCTGTTTCTGCATGACTACCTACTATAGTTTTAGCTATTGCGCCAAAATAAGTGTTTGATCCTGTTGCTATAACAATTCCTTTTGCTGTCCCACTTGTAACACTTGTACACATTAAACAACTGTTTTGATTTTCTAATAATTTATTTTTTTCTTTATAATTATGTTTAATATTTTTAGTAAAAAAATTACTTGAACGATCATGTTTTTCAATTGGAATTGATTCTCCTGTTAAAATAGCTTGACTAATAAATAAATTTTTTGATTCTATTAAAAATAAATCTGCAGGAACCATATCCCCGGCAGATAAAAAAACAATATCTCCAGGTACTAAAAATTTAATAGCTATTTCTTTACGAATAGATTGTCCTGTTTTATTATTTCTTCGAAAGATTGTTGCAGTTGTTTTTATTAATGATTGCAATGTTTTAGCAGCTTTGTTAGTTCGATATTCTTGCCAAAAACGAAGTAGTCCACTAATGATTATCATTGTTATTATAATAATAACACCTGTTAAATTAGTTTCTTTATTTTTATATTCTGGGATAAAATAATCAGTAAAAAAATTAATTATTGCTAATATTATTAAAATAAAAATAAATGGATTTTTAAAAGAAATAAATAATTGTTTCCAATATGGAGGGGCTTTTTCATGAGCAATTTCATTTTTACCTTCAATTTTTAAACGTTTTAGCGCTTCATTTTCAGTTAATCCAAAAATATTTGTTTTATATTCTTTTATTATTTCTTCAGTATTTTTATTTACTTGTTCATTAATGATATATTTTAAGCGAGAGATATTTCTAACGCTTTTTTTCTGATGTTTTATTTCAGTCATAACGTTGTCTCTAGTATAGTATTAATATTTTTAACGATAATTAATTTGATATTATTTTTAACTATTGATTAGTCTTATATCATTTTGTAATGAATAATTATTATAAAATTAATAAATATTTTATTTTAATAATATGCATTTATTAATATGTATTAAATAAATTAAAATATTGAATAATTTGCAGTTTAATAGAAATTATTAAAACTATTATTTTGTATAATTTTATAAAAATATTCTAATTTCTTAAATTAAAATAATTATTATGTGTTTAATAAATATTAAAATTTGATATATTTATTTAAATAAAATTAAATTTCAAAAATATAAAATTTATATTATATAAAAAATTATATAATTATTAGTTTAATTTTTATTTTATAATAAAATTATTTTTTATTTTTTTATAAAAAATTATAAAGATATTTTTTTTTAAGTAAAGAATTAATTGTAATCAATTTTTTATATAAAATATATTTATTAATTTTATTAAAAATTACATTTAATAGTATTTTATTTGGTTTCGTGTGTTTATTATGGTAATTTTTTATTAAAAAAGCCCATTTTTATAAAAAAATGGGCTTTAAAAAGTTAAAGTAAGTATTTGCTTTAGATAGCAGTTACATTAGCAGCTGCTGGACCTTTAGCACCATCTTCAATCGTAAATTCAACTTGTTGACCTTCTGCTAGGGTTTTAAACCCAGCTCCTTGAATTGCAGAAAAATGTACAAAAACATCTTTACTTCCATCTGCTGGTGTAATAAAACCAAAACCTTTAGATTCATTAAACCACTTAACTTGACCTTTCATTTTGTCTGACATTTGACTTTTCCTATATAACATCAAAATAACTTATCTTTCGGCATATATTATAAATGTGAACTATTCTTTTAAAGAATAACAAAAATAAAATTTAAAAATTAAAATATTTATATTTTTTTAAATGTATTTATTTAGTAAATCATTTATGAAATAGAATCACTAAATTTAACACGCCAATATTATTAACTCACGACTTAATAATAATAGCAACTATTTTACGTAAATTATAATAAAAAAATATATTTTTTGTATATTTAATAATATTATTATTATTTTTTTAATATATTATTAAAGATTTTTGTAATATTTTATATTAATTTTTGATATTTTTAATATTTTTTATGAAAAAATATTTTATTAAAAAATTTAATTAATGTTTTTTTATTTTTAAAAAATAATTTAATTTTAATTTTTTATTTGATTTTTTTATGATTTATAGTATAGTATATATTATATATAAATTTAAATGATATTTACTTATTTTTTGAAATATTTAAATTTTAAAATAATTAAAAAAATTTATTCCTCCATAGTTCAGTAGGTAGAACGGCGGACTGTTAATCCGTATGTCGCTGGTTCAAGTCCAGCTGGGGGAGTAATTAAATAAATAAATTTTAATTTTAAAATTTTATTAAAATTGAAAATTATTTGGTGTTAAAAATGACAATAAAAACATCATTTAAAATGATACAACCTGATGATTGGCATGTTCATTTTCGAAGAGGTAAAATATTAAAAACAGTTGTTCATTTTACCAGTAAAATTTTTTATCGAGCCTTTGTAATGCCGAATGTTATCCCTCCTATAACTACTGTTAAAAATGCTGAAAATTATCGAAAAGAGATACTAGATGTAGTTGCTAATAAAAAACAATTTATTCCTTTAATGGTTTTTTATCTTACAGATAATACAGATGTTAATGAATTAGTTTATGGTTACAAAAAAAATATATTTTATGCTTGTAAACTTTATCCTATTAATTCAACTATAAATTCTGAATATGGTGTTTCCGATATAAAAAAGATTTATCATGTATTGTCAGTAATGGAATATTTTGGTATTCCTTTGTTAATACATGGTGAATTAGCAAAAAATTGTATTGATATTTTTGATCGTGAAGCAGAATTTATTAAACAAATTATGTTACCGTTAAGAAATAGATTTCCAATGTTAAAAGTTGTTCTTGAACATATTACAACTAAAGAATCTGTAGAATATGTTTTAAGAAGTAATCAGTATACTGCGGCTACAATTACACCTCATCATTTAATGTTTAATCGTAATCATATGTTAAGTGATGGTATAAAACCTCATTTTTATAGTTTTCCTATATTAAAAAGAAAAAAACATCAAGAAGCTTTACAATATGCTTTAACAACTGGATGCGATCGTTTTTTTTTAGGAACAGATACAGCTCCTCATTTTCAATCGGATAAAGAATCTTGTTGTGGTAAAGCAGGAATATTTAATGCCCCAATAGCTTTATCTATGTATGCTACTGTGTTTGAAAAATTAAATATTTTAAAATATTTTGAAGCTTTTTGTTCGTTAAATGGTCCTAAGTTTTATAATTTACCAATAAATAAAGATAATATAATATTGATAAAAAAAAGTGATACTATTTATGATAGTATTGATTGTTATAATAATAAAATTATACCATTTTTGGCTGGTAAAAAAATAAAATGGTCTGTTCTAGGCAATTAATTTTTTATAAAAAAAATTAGTTAATTTTTTTGGTTATAATTAATAAATTATTTTATTAATTATAGATTTTTAATTAATATAGTATTGTATTAATGTTAATTAAAAATTAATACGATTTTATTTTAAAAATAAATATTGTTATACTTTTTATTATATAAATATTATTTATTATATATAAAATATATTTTTTGTATAAAATTATTTTTTTATTTTTTTGTTTTTTTATATATAATATAAAATTAATATGTATAAAATATGGTTATTTTATAAGAAAATTTTTATTAAAATAATATAAATTGTAAATAATATAAAAGTATTGGAATAATTTATATAATTAATTTTGATATAAAAAGTATATTTTTAATATAACATGTATCAAATAATGTTTTTTTAAAAAAGGTTTTTATGACAATTTTGAAAGATGACGATGAATTATATATTCAAAAAGCTAGTAATGCAGTTCGTCTTGAACAATCAGGAAAGTATTCTGATGCAGCTAAAGCTTGGTCTCAAGCTTATTTATTTGCACAAACAAGATCTAATCAGGTATGGTGTGAACATCGTTCTGATTTTTGTTTTATGCAAATAAAACGTAAAAAATAAAAAAATAGAAAAATAATAAAAATATTTAATATATAATTATAATTATTTATAAAAAATTAATAGTTTTTATATTTTGAAATATGCTTATAATTTTTATATATATTATTTTTTAAAAAAATTAAATATATAAAAATTATAAAAAATTTTTTAGATATTTAATTACAAAAATAATTATGAGCTTAATTATAACAAAACGTTGTGTAAATTGTGGTGTTTGTGAATTAGAATGTCCAAATAATGCAATTTATTTTGGTAAAAAGTTTTATGAAATAGATCAAAAATTATGTACTGAATGTATTAATTATTATAATGAACCAAATTGTCAGTTAGTTTGTCCAATTACTAATGTTATTATAAAAAAAATAAAATAAAATATTTTGTTGTTTATTTTATTTTATTTTTAAAATTATACTTTCTATTATAACAATAGCTAATGCATAGCTACGTTCATCTGTTATTGAAACATAAAAATTAGTAGCATTTAAATTATTTGCTAATTTTAACGCTTTTCCATTTAGTTTTAATAATGGTTTTCCAATTTTATTGTTAATAATTTCAAATTGATTGAATGTTATAATGTTTTGAATACCTGTTCCTAAAGCTTTTGATGCTGCTTCTTTTACTGCGAAGCGTTTAGCCAAAAATTTAGCTTTATTATTTTGTTGTTGATATTGAATAAATTCATTTTTAGTTAATATTCGTTTTGCAAATTCATTTTTAAATTTCTGAATAATAGATTCAATTCGTGAAACTTTAACAAGATCTATTCCTAATCCTATAATAGTCATTATTTACGTGCTTCTGTTAATATTTTTTTCATATCTAATATTGCTTTACTTAATCCAGTAAAAATAGCACGGCTAATAATTGAATGTCCGATATTGAGTTCATAAATTTCTTGTAAACGTGCTATTTCATAAGTATTATGGTATGTTAAACCATGTCCAGCGTTAACTTTAAGTCCTTTATTTGATGCGTATTTTGCAGTTTTATGTATTCGATGAAGTTGTAATTTTTGTTCTTGTATTGTTTTTGAATTTGCAAAAATTCCTGTATGTATTTCAACGAATGATGCACCGATTTCTTTAGCAGCGTTTATTTGTTCATAATCTGGATCAATAAATAAAGAAACCAAAATTCCTTCATTTTTTAATTTTTGTATTGCTTTAAAAATTATTTTTTTTTGTTTAGTAACAGGTAATCCACCTTCAGTTGTAATCTCTTCTCGTTTTTCTGGAACTAAACAACAAAAAGTTGGTTTTATAGAACATGCAATATTTATCATTTCATCGGTTACTGCCATTTCTAAATTTATTTTTGTTGAAATAGTTTTAGATAAATATTTTAAATCTCTATTTGTAATATGACGACGGTCTTCTCGTAAATGAACAGTTATTCCATCAGCACCAGCTTCTTCCGCAATAAAAGCAGCTTGTATAGGATCAGGATAATTTGTTCCTCTTACATTTCTTAATGTTGCAATATGATCAATATTTATTCCTAATAATATTTTATTCATTGTTGTATTCCTTAAAATAATAATTTTTTATTATTTTTAATATAAATTACTTTTAACTATATTTTTTATTTTATTTACTTTTAATAAATGTACATTTTTATATAAATATGTATTTTTATTGTATGTTTATATAATTATAATGTTTGTTTATAATAATATTTATTTTTTTATATAATTTTAATCCAAATTTTTAAATGTACTTTATATTCAAAAAATTTTTCCATACTAATACGTGCTTCAGTTCCAATTTTTTTTATTTTATTACCATTTTTACCAATAATTATTTTTTTTTGATTAGGTCGTTTTATTAAAATTAACCCTTTGATTATAAATAAATTATTTTTTTTAATATGAAAATTTTCTATTTTTACATTTGTAGAATATGGTAATTCATCACCAAGGAATCGTATTAATTTTTCACGGATAATTTCGGAAGCTATAAATTCTTTAGATTTGTCAGTAATATTATTTTTTGTAAAAAAATGTTTAGATTCAGGAATATATTTATTTATTATTTTAGATAGTATATTAATATTTATTTCTTTTTTTGCACTGATTGGTAATATATGAATAAAATTTATTTTTTTACTAATAAATTTAATATATGGGAGTATATTTTTTTTATCAATTATTTTATCAATTTTATTAATTACTAAAATTATATTATTATGTAATTTTTTTAATTTAGATAATAATATTAAATCATTATCTGTTAAAATTATTTTGTCAACAATAAAAATTATTAATTCAACATTATTTATTGATTTTAGAGATGTATTAATAGTTGTGTTTTTTTTAAAAGATATTCCTGGAGTATCTATGTAAATAATTTGATAATTATTTATTGTTTTTATTCCCATGATACATTGATGTGTTGTTTGTGGTTTTTTAGATGTGATAGAAATTTTTTTTCCTAATAATTTATTTAAAAGCGTTGATTTACCGACATTTGGTTGTCCAATTATTTTAATAAAACCGCAATATGTTTTAGTTTTTGTCATTTAATCTCCAGTATTTTTAATACTTTTTCTGCTGCTGCTTGTTCAGCTTTACGACGACTTGAGCCAATTCCGTTAATTATTTGATTAACTCCGTCGATTTTACAGCTAATTGTAAATTCTTGATCATGTGCTTCACCTTTAACTTTTATTACTATGTAATTTGGTAATCCTAAACGTTTACTTTGTAAATATTCTTGTAATCTTGTTTTAGGATCTTTTTGTTTATCTGGACTAATTATATTAAGTCTATTTTGATACCAATTTAATATAATTTTATCAATTGTTTGCATGTTACTATCAAGAAAAATACTTCCGATTATAGCTTCTATTGCATCAGCAAGAATTGATTCTCTGCGGAAACCACCACTTTTAAACTCACCAGGTCCTAAACGTAAATAATTGCCTAATTTAAGTTCGCGAGCTATTTCAGCTAATGTATTTTCTCGTACAAGCGTTGCTCTCATACGACTCATATCACCTTCATTTACATTTGGAAAATTATGGTATAAATAATTAGAAATAACGAAACTTAATATAGAATCTCCTAAGAATTCTAATCGTTCATTATGAATATTACTTAAGCTTCTGTGTGTTAATGCTTGAATTAATAATTCATTTCTTTTAAATTGATAATTAAGTTTATGTTGTAATTTTTTTAATAAAAGATGATTCATAAATATACATAATTTAAATAATAAACAAATATTATATAACTACAAGATAAATAGTTTTTAAAATCTGTTAAGATTTGTATACTTTTATTTAAAATATTTTATAAGATAATTTTGAAAAATAATAATATATATTTTTTTGGATTTTTGAATATGTAATAATTAATATTTATAATTATAAAATAAATATTAATTAATTGAATTAATTCGATTAAAATTAATCCCGGTTGGCCATTCGTTTGCTTGTTTTTCAAAACTTAGCCATATAAAAACTACTCGTCCAATAAGATTTTGTTTTGGAACAAAACCCCACATACGACTATCTGAACTATTATCTCTATTGTCTCCCATCATAAAATAATGATTTTCTGGTACAATCCATTCATTTTGTGGCATTCCTTGTTGTGAAAAAATTGGTATTGTAGATATTTGTTTAATATCAAGAATTTGATGTTTTATATTATCTAATGTTTCTGTTCGTTCATATTGTCTAAGTGCATTATTCGGTAGTTTTTTGTTAATAGGAATTTTATAATTTCCTTTTTTTGTGTTACTTAAAGAATCAATATTAAAAAATATAGTCCATTCGCTAAGTTTTAATAAACTATAATTAATATGTAATCGTTTTGTGTGTTTATTACTATTATAGTTAGGATATATTATTATTTCTTTATTGTCTAGATCATAAATAATTTTATCATTTGGTAATCCAATAATACGTTTTACAAAATTAATTTTTGGATCTTTTGGATATTTGAATACAGCAATATCTCCACGTTTTGGTTTACCTGTTTTTATTAATGTTTTTTGTGTGATTGGATTTTTTATTCCATACGTAAATTTTTCAACTAATATAAAATCACCAATTAGTAATGTTGGCATCATTGATCCTGAAGGTATCTGAAAAGGTTCATAGATAAATGAACGTATAATAAATACAATTCCGAATACAGGAAACATTGAGCTGATTGTATCTATAAATAAAAATTTATTAATATGTTTTATAGATTTGTTTTTTAATAAGAAATTGTTTTTTTCTTTTAATTGTTTTAAATTGTTTTTATGATTAAAACAAAAATTAAATTTTTTGCAACACCAAAAAACACCGGATATTAATGTTGCAAACATTAAAATTAATGAAAAGTTATTTAACAATTTCTTACTCCATATAGTTGATTAATTATTCTTATTAACTTGTAATATTGCAAGAAAAGTTTCTTTGGGTATAGAAATATTACCAATTTGTTTCATACGTTTTTTTCCTTTTTTTTGTTTTTGTAATAATTTTTTTTTGCGTGTAATATCACCACCATAGCATTTTGCTGTAACATTTTTTCGTAATTGTTTTATTGTAGAACTAGCTATAATATTATTTCCAATTGTAGCTTTTATTGCAATATTAAATTGTTGACGAGGAATAAAATCTTTTATTTTTTTTATTAATTCCTGTCCTCGATAATGTGAGTTTGTTTTATGAGTTATTAACGATAAAGCATCAACTCGTTCATTGTTAATAACAATATCAATACGTACTATATCAGATTTTTGAAAATGTTTAAATGTAAAATCTAAAGATGCATAACCGCGAGATATTGATTTTAATCGATCAAAAAAGTCTAATATAATTTCAGACATAGGAATATGATATACCAATGAAACTTGTTCTACATGATAAATCATATTAATTTGAATACCTCGTTTTTCTGAACAAATTGTAATTATATTACCTAGATAATCTTTTGGTGTTAAAATATGGCATTCAGCAATAGGTTCTTTTATTTCTTTGATTAAATTACTGGCAGGTAGCTTTGAAGGATTATCTATATATATGATGTTATTGTTTGTTTGTATTATTTCATAAATTACTGTTGGTGCTGTTATTATAAGATCGAGTTTATATTCACGTTTTAAGCGTTCTTTTATAATTTCCATATGTAGCATACCTAGAAAGCCACAACGAAAACCAAATCCTAAAGATTTTGAGGTTTCTGGTTCAAAAAATAAAGATGAATCGTTTAAACTTAATTTATTTAGTGCATTTAATAAAAATTTATATTTATTAGAATCAATTGGAAATAGACCAGTGTAAAGTTGTGGTTTTATTTTTTTGAACCCAGGTAATATTTCTTTTGCAGGATGATTAGCACATGTTAATGTATCTCCTACAGGTGCTCCTGTTATATTTTTGATTCCACAGATTAACCAACCTACTTCTCCGCAGTTTAATATATCTCTATGAATTTGTTTTGGTGTAAAAATACCTAAATAATCTACATTATATATTTGATTAGTACTCATTACTTTAATTTTATTACCTTTTTTTAATGTTCCATTTTTTATACGAACAAGAGATACAACACCTAGGTAATTATCAAACCATGAATCAATAATTAATGCTTGTAATGGTGCATTACTATTTCCACTTGGTGGCGGTATTTTTTTTATTATTTCTTCTATAATTTCTTGTATACCAAATCCAGTTTTTGCTGAACATGTAAGAGCATTATGTGCATCAAGTCCTATAATATCTTCAATTTCTTTAATAACACGTTTAGGGTTTGCTGATATTAAATCAATTTTATTAATAACAGGTATAACTTCTATATTCATTTCAATTGCTGTGTAACAGTTAGCAATGGTTTGTGCTTCTACACCTTGTGTTGCGTCTATAATTAAAAGAGCTCCTTCACATGCAGATAATGAGCGAGATACTTCATATGAAAAATCTACATGACCGGGGGTATCTATAAAATTTAATTGATAAAAGTCGTTGTTTAATGTTTTATAAATTAATGTTACGCTACGAGCTTTAATTGTTATACCACGTTCACGTTCTAAATCCATAGAATCTAGAATTTGTGTTTTCATTTCTCGTTTTGTTAAACCGTCACAAATTTGAATAATTCGATCTGAAAAAGTTGTTTTTCCGTGATCAATATGAGCTATAATAGAGAAATTTCTTATGTTTTTTATATTCAAAATATATCTTCTTAAAACTAAAAAAGTAATTAATGGATTAATATTTTATTTGTTTAATATAATTTTATTATTTTGTATGTAATTATATAAACAAAAAATTATGTTTATTTTTTTATTTTTAAATTATATATATTATTTATTAAAATTTTATAGTTTGTTATAATGTATTTGATTTATTATAAAAGTATAATTTTTGATATTTTTTAATTTATTTATAATTGTAATTATATAATAGTCATAAGTTATTATTTTTTGTATATTAAGTTTAAAATTAGTTATTTTTTAATTTAGATAATAATAATTTGTTAAGTTATATAAAAGTTAAATATATTATATATTATTAACATTAAATTAATATATTTATTTCTTTAAAATATATATGTGAATTTTATATATGTAATTTAAATAATGTTTATTTTATTTAAAAAAAATATTTTTTGAATATTTTTAAAAAATTTTTTTTAAAAAAAATAATATATATTTTATAGATTTTAAAATTGATATTTTATATTAAAATTGATTTAATTTGCTTTGTGTATTATTTTTATGTAAAATTTATCATTATTATAATATTTTATTTGATTATTTTTTAAAAATTATTTTTTTTATGCAATAATTAATTTTAATTAATATACAAATATTTATTTATTTTATACAAATTAGTATAAAATTTTTTACGTTGAATAACATTAATTTATGAATAAAACAATATGTCATTATACTGATATATTAATTATTGGAAGTGGTATTTCGGGGTTATCTGCTGCTTTGAGATTAGCTTCATTTTATAAAATAATTTTAATTAGTAAAAACAAAATAAATGAATGTGCATCTTATTATGCACAAGGTGGTATAGCTTCTGTTTTTAATGAAAACGATAGTATTGAATCTCATATAAAAGACACTTTAAATGTTGGTTTAGATATTTGTGAAAAATCTATAGTTGAATTTATTATTTCAAATTCACAGAAATGTATACAATGGCTTGCAGAACAAGGTATATCATTTGATATGGAATATAATAGTATAAATAAAAATAAATATCATTTAACAAAAGAAGGAGGGCATAGTCATCGTAGAATATTGCATTGCACAGATTTTACTGGTAAGGAAATTGAGACAAAATTAATAAATCTTGTTTTAAAACATAAAAATATTTTTGTAAAAGAATTTTTTAATGCGATAGATTTAATTGTAAAAAAAACATATATAAAAGAAAATAATCGTATTGTTATTGGTACTTATGTATGGAATATACAATTTAAACGAGTTGAAATAATAAAATCAAAAATTTTAATATTAGCTACAGGAGGAGCATCAAAAGTATATAAATATTCTACAAACCCAGATATTTCAACTGGTGATGGTATTGCTATGGCGTGGCGCGCTGGTTGTCGTGTTGCAAATTTAGAATTTAATCAATTTCATCCAACTTGTTTGTTTCATAAACAGTCTCATAATTTTTTATTAACAGAAGCATTACGAGGTGAAGGTGCTTATTTAAAACGATATGATGGAACTCGTTTTATGAAAGAATATGATAGTCGCTATGAATTAGCTCCACGAGATATTGTTGTTTTAGCTATGAATAAAGAAATGAATCGTCTTGGTGTTAATTGTATGTATTTAGATATAACTCATAAGTCATCTGATTTTATAAAAAAACATTTTCCAGGTATTTATAAAAAATTAATGGAATTTGGATTGGATTTAACTAAAGATAGTATTCCAGTTGTTCCAGCTGCACACTATACATGTGGTGGTGTTATTGTTAATAAGTTTGGTATGACTGATATTGAAAATTTATATGCTATTGGTGAAGTAGCTTATACTGGTTTTCATGGTGCAAATCGTATGGCATCTAATTCATTATTAGAGTGTTTAGTATATGCTTGGTCGTCATCAGAAAATATTATTAATACAACTAAATATATTATTGATATAGAAAAATCTTTAGATTTTTATAAAATCAAAAAGAAAAATATTAATGATGATATAATAAAACATGATTTGAATAATTTAAAATTAATTATGTGGGATCATATGGGTGTTGTTAGAACAACTAGCAGTTTAAAATATGCATTGAATCATATTAATCTACTAAAACAAAAAATTTTTTTTTATTATTCTGAATTTAAAATTTCATCTAATTTATTAGATTTAAGAAATCTCGTACAAGTTTCTGAATTAATGATACGATGTGCTTTAAATCGTAAAGAAAGTCGTGGATTACATCATATTTTAGATTATCCAACAAAGTTTAAAATATCTGGTCCTACTATTTTAATTCCGTAAATATAAATATTTTAAAAATAATATTAACTATAATTAGTATTTAATTTTATTTTTAAGAATATTTTGCTTTAAAATAATACTTATTAAATATTATTTTATATTAATTCAAATGATCAATTTTTATTTTTTTTATATAAAAGTTAATTTTTTATTTATTAATAATAATTAATTTATTAATTTACTATTTATTTAAGATTTAAAAATAATTATTTTTAAAAAATATATGTTTAATAATGCAACTTGGTCAGATTTCTTTTATAAAGAAAAAACACAATTTTATTTTAAATCAATTTTATTATATCTTTCAAAAGAAAGAAAAAATGGGAAAATTATTTATCCATCAAAAAATGATATATTTAATGTATTTCTTTATACTGAGCTTAAAGATATAAAAATAGTTATTTTAGGACAAGATCCTTATCATGGTTTTGGACAAGCTCATGGTCTTTCTTTTTCAGTAAAACCTGGAATTAAAATACCACCATCTTTAATTAATATTTATAAAGAATTAAAACAAAATATATCGAGTTTTCAAATTCCAAATCATGGATATTTACTTAAATGGGCTTATCAAGGAGTTTTTTTATTAAATAGTATATTAACAGTTGAACATGGTATACCTAATTCTCATGCAAATATTGGTTGGGATTTATTTACTGATAAAATAATTTTATATATTAGTAAATATACTTCTGGTGTTATATTTTTATTATGGGGGAAATATGCACAAAAAAAAGATAAAATTATTAACACAAATCGTCATTTTATATTAAAAGCTTCCCATCCTTCACCTTTTTCTGCTTATAACGGTTTTTTTGGATGCAAACATTTTTTAAAATCTAATGATATTTTAATAAAACAAGGTAGAACTCCAATAGATTGAACTTTGTAATAATTATGTTATAGTATTAAAATGGGATTTAAATAAATCCCATTTTTTTAGAAATTATTTAGAGACAGTAACTATTGCTGGTCTTAGTAATCTATTATTTAGTATATATCCTTTTTGCATTATATTTAGAACGTTTCCTGGTTTGTGTTTTGATGATTCTATCATTGATATAGCTTGGTGTATTTCGGGATTAAATGGTATATTTTCTTCAGATATCGATTTAATACCAAATTTACTTATAATATCTAAAAAAGTTTTTAATGTTAAATTTAAACCTTCTGTTGTTTTTGATTTTTCATCATTGTTATTAATTGATTCTATAGCACGTTCTAAATTATCTATTATTGGTAATAATTCACTTAAAAACTTTTCAAGTGCAAATTTATGTGCTTTTTCAATATATTGTTCAGTACGACGTTTTATATTTTCGACTTCTGCTTGTGCGCGTAATATAGTATCTCGTTCTATTTTTTTAGATTTTTCTAAGACTTCTTCAAGTTCTGTAATACGTTTTTTTAAATTTTCTTCATTTGTTTCTTGGTTGGTGGTATTTTGGTTTAATTGCATATCTTGTGATTTTTCTTCTTCAGAAACTTGCTCATTATTAAAGCTATTATCTTTATTGTTCATGAGTATCTCCGTTTATTTTATATTAACCACATTATGCGAAATTATTATGGGGGTGTAAAATGTAGATTCAAGAGAATTTATATAATTTTAGGTTAAAAAGTGTATATATATGCAAAAAAATAATGAAAAAATAAAACTACAATTTAAAACAATTGGAATTGTTGGATATAAAAAATATTTTAAATTTTTTGATATTTTTAAATTAGTTTATACATGGTTGATTTCAAACAAATATAATATTATTGTAGATAAAAATATAACTAATGATTTAAAACTAAAAAATTTAATAACAGGAACTTTAATTGAAATTGCTAATCTTACTGATTTAATAATTGTAATAGGAGGAGATGGGAGCATGATTAGTGCTGCAAGATTTTTTTCGAATTATAATATTAAAATAATTGGTATAAATTGTGGAAAATTAGGATTTTTAACTGATCTTGATTTTAATAATGTATTACAGCAACTTTCTTATGTTTTAAATGGTTTTTATATCGAAGAAAAACGTTTTTTACTTGAAGTAAAAATTATTAATTCAAATCGTAATTTTTTTAAAAATATTGTAATCAACGAAATTGTTTTACATTCTGGTGAAATAGCTGATATGATTGATTTTGAAGTATATATTAATGAAAAATTTGCTTTTTCTCAACGTTCTGATGGATTAATTGTTGCAACACCAACTGGTTCAACTGCATATTCATTATCTGCAGGTGGTCCAATTTTAACACCTGATTTAGAAGCAATTGTATTACTTCCTATGTTCCCGCATACATTATCATCACGTCCATTAATTATTAATAATGATAGTGTTATTAGGTTAAAATTTTTAAGCTCTAAAATTAATTATAAAATTAGTTGTGATACTCAAATTACTTTATCTGTAAGAGATGAAGAAGAGGTTGTAATAAAACGTAGTAATAAATTTTTTAATTTAATACATCCGTTAGAATATGATTACTTTAACACACTTAATACAAAATTAGGTTGGTCAAGAAAAAATTTTTAATTTTAAAATTATTTAATAAAAAATATATTTTTTATTATTTATTTTTATGAAAAATAATTTTATATTAATATTTAAATTAAAATCAGATAAAATAATTTTTATATAAAATATATAGAATTTTTAATTCTAATATATATGATAATGTCATTATTTTATTATTATATTTTATGTTGATTTTATTATAAAGTGATTAAATTATGTTAATAATAAAAAAAATAAATTATTTCAAATTAAATTTACAATGTAAATTATTATCTGATATTAATTTTTTTAAAAATAAATATTTTTTATTTTGTAAATTATTAGTTGTTAATTTAATAATTTTTTCAATGTGTACACAGTGTTCAATTTTAGATAATTTGATTTATAATCAAAATATTTATCAAGGTAATTATTTTACTGAAAAAGATATTAATAAAATTAAAAATGGGATGACACAAGAACAAATAGTTTATATTTTGGGTTATCCAATGCTAACAGATCCTTTTGGTACAGAAACTTGGTTTTATATTTTTCGTCAAAATTTAAGTATAAATTTAATAAAACAAAAGTCATTAATACTTTATTTTAACAAAAAAGGAATTTTAATTAATTTTAAAAAAATAGAATAGTTTTATTTTAAAAAAATAATTTTATTTAAGTTTGTTTATTATAAAAAAATTTTTTTATAGATTATTGCTATTTAATATTATTTTTTAATTAATTTTTTTAATTGTTAAAAATATAAAAAATATCTTATGATAGATAAGATATTTTTATTAATAAAAATATTTAATTTTCTTGTTATTTTGAAATATTTTATATATTTTTAACTTATAAATTTTAGTGAAATGATTATATAAATTATGATAAAAAAATTATCAATTATTGTTAGAAACAAAATGGTTTATTATGAATATTTTATTGAGAAAGAAATTGAAGCAGGTTTATTATTGCAAGGATGGGAAGTTAGAGCATTACGTACTGGCAATGTTAATATAAATAATAGTTATATTTCATTAAAAAATAATGAAGCTTATTTATTTGGTTCAAATTTTACACCATTAAATAATACATCTTCTTATATGTTAAATGATCCTGTACGAAATAGAAAATTACTTCTAAATAAACGTGAATTGAAATTTATTTATGATAAAATTAATATAAAAGGATATACTGTTGTTGTGATTTTTTTATATTGGAAAAATGCATTATGTAAAGCAAAAATTGGTATAGCAAAAGGTAAAAAAAGATATGATAAACGTTTAGAAATGAAAAAACGAGAATGGAAAATAAATAAAGAACGTATATTAAAAAAAAGATTGTAATTTTTATAATTATACAGTATACTTTTAAAGTTTGGGGCTGATATGGAATTTGACGTAATTTATAAAATCTACAGGTGCATGTCGAGGTACGGTAGGCCTCGTTAAAAAGCCGTAAAAAAATAGTAGCAAATAATAGAAGTTATTCACTAGCAGCTTAATACACTGTATAGTACTCTGTCCTTAAAATTTTTTTCTTTTAGAATAAAGGTATATTAGAGTTTAAAATTTAAAAGATTGCGTTTGATATTTCTTCTGAGATTAAAACGTTAAAAATTAAATCAGAATATTTTTTTAGTTGTATGTCTGTTTTATCTAAAAAAGAAATTATTTAATAGACTAAGCATGTAGCGCCAAAGATCTAAAAAATTTCGGACGCGGGTTCAATTCCCGCCAGCTCCATGATTAAATAATCATGTTGTTTAAAATTTTAAACGTATGAAAATTTTAAGTGTTTTATATTAATCTGTTTTTATATAAGTTAAGTTTTTATAATTAAAAAAAATTATATTTAATTTTATTAAAAAAATAAAATAATTTATTTATATTATTTTATTTTTTTTGTTATTTTTTTTAAATTTTATGTATATAAATAAAACATTAATTATTAATTTTAAATTAATTATATGTATTTTATATAAAATTTATAAAAATACTAATTTAATATATATAAAAATTTTTTTTATAAGGATCTATGTGTATCATTACATTTATTATAAATGAATTTTCCATAAGTTTTTTTTTTACATTTGTAGCTATTTTGTGCCCTTGAGTTATTGTTAGATTTCCATCTAATTCTAAATGTATATCAATTAAATAAAAATCTCCAGATTTACGTGTTTTTAGATCGTGATAACCTTTTAATTCTTTTATTTTATTTAAAATATCATAAATTTTTTGTAAAGTATTTTTATCAGCTCCTTTATCTATTAAATCTTGCATAGATTGATTACTAAATTTAAATCCAATATGAATAATAAATATCCCGATAATTAATAATGCAATTGGATCAAGGATATAAAATCCTAATAAATTTCCAGTTATTCCTATTGCTACAATAAATGAAGATATGGCATCTAAACGTATATGCCACGCATTAGTAATTAACATTTTTGAGTTAATTTTATTTGCTATATAAATTATATAACGAGATAATATTTCTTTTATAAGAACTGATATAAAAGCAGTAAATAAAGCTATTATATGAATTTCGTGAAAAAAATTTGGATTTAATATTTTTTGTATAGCAGAGTATTCCATCCATATTCCAATAATTAATAAAAATATACCTAAAATTAATGAAGTTCTGTTTTCATAACGTAAATGTCCATAAGGGTGTTCTTGATCTGGTTTTTTTTGACTTTTTTTATTAGTGATTAATATTATTAAATCAATAATTAAGTCTGATAATGTATGTATGCTATCTGCAATTAAATTTGAAGAATGTGAAAAAATACCAATAAAAATTTGAAGAACAGACAAAATTATATTTGTTATGCTGCTAATTAAAATACAGTTTTTAATTATTTTAAATTTATTTTTATTTTTTTTAAAATAATATTTTTTTTTGTTAATTTTATAATTGTTCATAAAATATTTTATATGATAAAATCATTTTTATATATTTTAGTATATTTATAGATGTTTTGTTTTTTTATTTTTTAAAATTATTTTAAAAAAATTGTATTATATAAATTAAAATAATATATATAAGATGTATTATCTTTTTAAAGCTTTCGGAAAATTTTTTTATATTTATAAAATAATATATATCATTAAAAGTGTATTTTTAAATAAAAATATAATATATTAGTTGTAATATAGAAAAAATAATTTTTGTAAACATAATTATAAAATTATTTGCTTATAAAATAAAAGAAAAAATAAAATTATCTTTAAAATAATTATATTATTTTTAAAATATTTTAATTAAAAATATTAAATAAAATATTATTTTATTATATTTTGTTATTTTTTTGTTTTATTGTTAAAACTATAATTGTTTTTTTTAATTATTAAATATAAATTTAATAAAAAATTAGTTGTATTTTTTTAAAAAAAATTAATAGTAAATTATTTTTAATATGATTTATTAAAGTTTTATGTTACGTAAAATTGGAAAAAAAATAACATCGCGAATAGTATGTTTATTAGTTAATAACATTACAACACGATCAATTCCAATTCCTAAACCAGCTGTTGGTGGTAATCCATATTCTAATGCAGTTATATAGTCTTTATCATAAAATATTTGTTCATTTTTTTCTTTTTTATTTATTTGCATAATAAATCGTTTAGATTGTTCTTCTGAATCATTTAATTCAGAAAATCCATTAGCAATTTCACGTCCTCCTATAAATAATTCAAATCGTTCTGTAATAAATGGATTATCATTACAGCAACGCGCTAAAGGTGAAATTTCTGTTGGATATTCTGTTATAAACGTTGGTTGAATTAAATGCTTTTCTACTAGTTTTTCAAAAAGTTCAAATTGAATTCGTCCTAATCCCCAATTTTTATCAATTTTTATTTCAAATGATTTAGCTATAGAAATTATTTTATTTTTACAATTAAGATCTGTGATTTTTATTTTTTGATTATATTTGCAAATAGCTTCTTTCATTGTTAATTTATTAAATGGTTTGCTAAAATCTAATTCTTGTTTTCCATATTGGATGATTGTTTTTTTTAATATATTTTCTATTAGTGTTCTTAATAATTTTTCAATTAATTTTATTAAATCATGATAATTAGCATATGCTATATAAAGTTCCATCATTGTAAATTCAGGATTATGAGATGTAGATAAATTTTCATTTCTAAAACTACGATTTATTTCGAATATTCGTTCAAAACCACCAATAACTAATCTTTTTAAGTATAATTCAGGTGCAACTCTTAGATACATATCAGTATTTAATGCATTATGATGTGTAATAAATGGACGTGCTGAAGCTCCTCCTGGAATCATATGCATTAATGGAGTTTCAACTTCTATAAAATTATTTTTAGCCATAAAATATCGTAATTCTAATAAAATTTTAGATCTTATAATAAATGTATTACGAGAATCATCATTTGAAATTAAATCAAGATATCGTTGACGGTATTTCATTTCTTGATTTATTAATCCATGAAATTTATTTGGCAATGGTCTAAGTGCTTTTGTTAATAAATAAATTTCATGACAACGAATAGTTAATTCATTGGTTTTTGTTTTAAATAAGATTCCTTTTACACCTAAAATATCGCTTAAATCAAATATTTTAAATTGTTTGTAATATAAATTTTTTAATAAGTTATTTTGAGAAACATAAATTTGAATGTATCCTCCAATGTCTTTTAATGTTGCAAATGATGCTTTACCCATGATACGTCGAGTTGTCATTCGACCAGCAATTGATACTTTTATATTTAATTTTTTTAATTTTTCAATTGATTTATTATCATATTTATTATGAAGTTCATCTGAAGTGTTTTCACGACGAAAATCATTTGGAAAAGGAATATTTTTTTTATGAAAGTCATATAATTTTTTTTTACGATTAATAAATTCGTTATTTGAATTATTAAAATCTTGTTCTTGAGACATTTTAAAGTCCTATTTTTAGGCTACCTTTAATAAATTTATCTAAATCACCATCTAATACTGATTGTATATTACGTGTTTCTATACCAGTTCGTAAATCTTTTATTCTTGCATCATCTAGTATATAAGAACGAATTTGATTCCCCCAACAAATATCTAATTTATTTTTTTCAATGGCTTGTTTATTTTCATTTTTCTTTTGGATTTCTAATTTATAAAGTTTTGCTTTTAATTGATTCATGGCTTGATCTTTATTTTTATGTTGCGAACGATCGTTTTGGCATTGTGTTACAATATTTGTTGGAATATGTGTTATTCGTACTGCAGACTCTGTTTTGTTAACATGTTGTCCACCAGCTCCAGATGATCTATATACATCAATTCGTAAATCAGATAAGTTAATTTCAATATTTATTTTATTATCAATTTCAGGATAGATAAATACTGAACTAAATGATGTATGACGTCGCTTGCATGAATCAAATGGGCTTTTACGTACTAATCTATGAATACCTGTTTCTGTACGTAACCACCCGTAAGCATAATTACCTATAATTTTTATTGTTGCGGATTTTATGCCAGTAATATCACCAAAAGATTCTTCAATTATTTCTGTTTTTAATTCTTTTGAATCAGCCCAACGTAAATACATACGAAGTAACATGTTTGTCCAATCTTGTGCTTCAATTCCTCCTGATCCAGCTTGTAAATCAATATAACAATTAGATATATCATATTCTTTAGAAAACATTCTGTGAAATTCAAGTTCAATTAATTTGTTTTGTAATTGATTAAGTTCAAAAGATATTTCATTATATGCTTCTTCATCATTTATTTCTAATGCAAGTTCTAATAAACTTTTAATATCTTCATTTTTTTTAATTAATTGATCAATATTATTGATTATTGTATTAAGAAATGAACGTTCTTTATTTAAAATTTCTATTTGTTTAATTTTTTTTCAGATATACGGTTGTTCAAGTATTTGATTAATTTCTTCTATTCGTTTTTTCTTTTTATTATAATCAAAAAAATTTTTTAATATAATTATTCGTTCAAATATATATTGAATTTTACTTTTTATTTGTTTTTTTTCAAAAGTCATTTTGTATTTTTTTTATTTATGTTTTTATCTATAATTGTATTATATTTTTATATTTATGCTTGTTTTATAGTTTTTTTTGATAAATTATTTATATTGTTAAAGTATTTATAATTATCATTTATTTTTATAAAAAATATTTTTTTATAAATATTAAATATTATTTTTATTAAAAAATAAATTAAAATATTTAATGGTTTATTATTGAATATGAAAATAGTTTTTTTGTTATTTATAAAAAAATATTAGTTGTAATAATATTTTACTTTATTAAATTATATATTATTATATTTAATATAATTAGTTAATTTTATTAATTCATTATATTTTAATAAGTTATATAGTTTTTATTTATATGCTTAATATATTTCTTATTTTTTATTTTAATTTTAAAAAAAATATTAATTTTTATATATTTTATGTTTCAAGTATCTTATTTATTTTAAAAAATGTTGTTTAAAAATGAATATATGATATTATACGTTAGTATACAGTTATAAACTTATATTTACTATATTTATGGTTTTATGGTAATCAAGTATTTTTATTTGAAATAATTTTCAAATAAAAATACTTGATTAATAATTTTATTGTTTTGTTTATTTAAATATTAAAAAAAAATACATAAAAAAATATCTTATTAATATTTTATAATAATAATTTAACGTATATTTTATTTTTAAAAAAAATATAATGTTTTGTTATTTTTTTAAGTTTTAATTATTTTATTATGTAAATATTTTGTTTGAATAAGTTTTATTATATTTATTAAATTTTTATTTTTTGGAGTTTTATAATTGGTTAAAAAATTAATTATATAGTGATCATTAAATTTTAAGAGATGGTAAAATGCACGTTTTTCTTCATAAAAAAGATTATCATATTCTTGTTCGAAAAATAAGATTAAAAAATCTAATTCTCTCATACTGCGTCTGCAATTTAAATAAATTTTTTTTTTATTTTTAATGTTCATTTTTTATTATTATTTTTTTTATATTTAGTTTTAAAAAAAATTTAGAAAATTTTTTAAAAAAATCGTTAATAATTTAAAAAATATTTTTTGATAATATTACTAATTTTTATAAGATTTTGTTATAATTAAATTAATTATAATATTTTAAAACTTAAAGAATATAGTTTTTTTAATATTTTTAATAAAGTTTTTAAAAATCGTAATTGATATTATTTTATTATATTTTATTTATTTTTATAGTATATATAGATTATATATTTTATTTTTGTAAAATTTATAAAAATATATTATTGTTTTTTTAAAAATTATAGTTTATAATATAAAATTGTTTCCGTTAGAATATTTCTATATTATATAAAATAAAAAAAATATCTTTATTTTATATAGTTATTAGATTATTTTTTTTGTTTTTAATTTAAATATACAAATATGTTGTTTTATTTATTTATTATTTGATTTTTATTTTTTTGATGTATATAATATTAGTTTTATTTTTTTGAAATATATTTTTGTAATATGAAAAAAATTTTATTTAGTATGTTTGTTAGGTAACTTGATTTTTATGATTATTATTTTTATGTTTGTATTGTTTAGTTTTTATTAAGTATTTATGTTATAATGTTATAGATACAAAAATAACATGTTTTATTTTATTTTATAAAATATTTTAGTTATAATCAATTTTTTTACAATATTTAAAAATATACTTTTAATTTTTTTGAAAAAATATATTATAAATATTTGATAATTTTTTTAGTGTTGAACGTTAAAGTTTCAAATTAAATTTAGTTATAAAAAAAATTACATAAATAAATATAACTATTTTTTATTTGTTTAAATTAAAAAAGTGTTTAATGTTCAAAATATTATCCCCCAAGTTTAATAACCCCCACCATCATGAATCTTACTGAATTAAAAAATAAACCAGTGTCAGAATTAATTATTTTAGGCGAAAATATTGATCTTGAAAATTTAGCTCGTATGAGAAAACAAGATATTATATTTTCTATTTTAAAACAACATTCTAAAAGTGGAGAAGATATTTTTGGAAATGGTGTTTTAGAGATATTACAGGATGGATTTGGTTTTTTACGTTCTTCAGATAGTTCTTATCTTGCAGGTCCTGATGATATTTATGTTTCACCTAGTCAAATTCGTCGTTTTAATTTACGTACTGGTGATACAATTTCAGGAAAAATTCGCCCACCTAAAGAAGGCGAACGTTATTTTGCTCTTCTTAAAGTTAATGAAATTAATTTTGATAAACCTGAAAATTCTCGTAGTAAAATATTGTTTGAAAATCTAACACCACTTCATGCAAATAATCGTCTTCGTATGGAACGAGGTAATGGTTCAACAGAAGATTTAACAGCTCGTGTTTTAGATTTAGCTGCTCCTATTGGTCGAGGTCAACGAGGATTGATAGTAGCGCCACCTAAAGCAGGAAAAACAATGTTATTGCAAAACATTGCAGCGAATATTGCATCTAATTATTCTGATTGTATTTTAATTGTTTTATTAATAGATGAACGTCCCGAAGAAGTAACTGAGATGCGACGTTTAGTTAACGGCGAAGTAATTGCATCAACTTTTGATGAACCAGCAACACGTCATGTACAAGTAGCAGATATGGTTATTGAAAAAGCAAAACGTTTAGTAGAACATAAAGGAGATGTTGTTATTTTGCTTGATTCAATTACTCGTCTTGCTCGTGCATATAATATTGTTGTACCTTCTTCTGGTAGAGTTTTAACTGGAGGAGTTGATTCTAATGCATTACATCGACCTAAACGTTTTTTTGGTGCCGCTCGTAATGTTGAAGAAGGTGGAAGTTTAACTATAATTGCAACTGCATTAGTTGATACAGGATCAAAAATGGATGAAGTTATTTACGAAGAATTTAAAGGTACTGGTAATATGGAATTACATTTATCTCGTAAAATAGCAGAAAAACGTGTTTTTCCAGCTATCGATTATAATCGATCTGGTACACGTAAAGAAGAGCTTTTAACATCACAAGATGAATTACAAAAAATGTGGATTTTACGAAAAATAATTCATCCAATGGGAGAAATTGATGCTATGGAATTTCTTATTAGTAAATTAGCTATGACGAAAACAAATGAAGAATTTTTTGATTTTATGAAAAGATCTTAATTTTAATTTGTATATTATTTTTTATAAAAATATATATTTTTATTAATTTATTTTTTTTAATTTTTGATAAAATAACGTTATTTAAAATATTACATAGTAAATATGTTTTTGTTGTTTTTTTATAGAAAAAATATGTTTTATAATTTTATAATTCATTTAATATTAAAGATATAAAATAACTTTACGTATAAAACTTATAAGTTAATTATGAATTATTTTAGTTTATGTTAGATCTATTTTTAGTACTTAATAATATAAAAAGGCAAAAGAATTAATAGTGGATACTATACATTTTATAATTAGTCTTTTTTATGTTTTTTTATTTACATTAGTATTTATTTTTATTGCTCGAGTTTTTGCAATTAAATTTGAGTTAGTTGATAAACCTAATTTTAGAAAAAAGCATGTAGGTTTTATTCCTTTAGTTGGGGGGGTATCTTTATTTTTTGGTATATGTTTTGCATTAATTATTACTAACGAATATATTCCTAATAAATGGTTGTATATTTTTTGTTCTGGTATATTAGTTTTTATTGGTATTTTGGATGATAAATTTGATATTAGTGTAAAATTTAGAGCTGGTATTCAAGCAATAATAGCTATTATTATGATGACTAAAGCAGATCTTAAACTTGAATCATTAGGTAATGCGTTTGGTCCATGGGAATTATCACTTGGACCATTTAGTTATATTATGACTTTGTTTGCAGTATGGGCGTCTATTAATTCTTTTAATATGATAGATGGTATAGATGGATTATTAGGAGGTTTATCATTAGTATTTTTTAGTTCTTTAGGTTTTTTATTATATAAAAACAATAATTATGCACTTGCGTTTTGGTGTTTTGCTTTTATAGTAGCTATTATTCCATATATTTTTCTTAATCTTGGGATTTTTGGTGTTCGTTTTAAAGTATTTATGGGTGATGCTGGTAGCACTTTAATTGGTTTTACTATTATTTGGATTTTAATAGAATCAACTCAAGGTAAATATCATTCTATTAATCCTGTTACAGCATTATGGTTGATTGCAATACCATTAATGGATATGATTGCTATTATGTATCGTAGAATACGTAAAGGAATGAGTCCATTTTCTCCAGATCGTCAACATATTCATCATTTGATTATGCGTTCCGGGTTTACAGCAAAAGGTGCTTTTATTTTGATTACATTATTTGCAATTTTTATTGCTATTATTGGTATTATTGGTGAATATTCAAAATTTATGATGGAATGGGTTATGTTATTTTTATTTTTGTTTTTGTTTGTAATGTATGGGTATTTTATAAAACGTGCATGGAAAATTTCTCGTTTTATAAAGCGGGTTAAACATCGTTTTCGATAGATATAATATTTTATATAAAATATAGAGGTTTTTTATATAGTGGATAATTCAAATAATAATCAAAATCAATATTTAATGGAATATGAATTAGATATTCGTGGTTTATTTCGTTTATTTTTTAAAAAAAAATTTTTGATTTTTGCTTTTAGTATTATTTTTGCTTTTATTGCGTTTATTATATCATGTTTTATGAAATATAAATGGACTGCTACTGCAGTTACAGACTTACCAACTATTAATAATCTTGGTTATTATTATTTTAATAAACAACTTATTCATAATCTTGATTTATGCGTTAATAAAACTGTTCAAGAAGATTTTGTAACAATAACAAAAGAAGTTTATCAAGAATTTATAAAACAGTTAACTTCATATGATACTCGTCGTCAATTTTGGTTAACTACTAATTATTATAAAAATAGGTTGACAAATAATTCTAAAATAGATATTGCGTTTTTAGATGAGCTTATAAATAATATTGAATTTTTATCATCAGATGATTTTAAGAGTAATGTTAATACTATTAAATTAATTGCTGAAACATCAGATGATTCTAATTTACTTTTGCGTAAATATGTAGATTTTGCTAACGCACGTACTATAAATAATTTGAATAATGAAATTAAAAATATCTTAAAAACAAAAATGCAGTTATTTAATTTTTTTAAAAAACCAAAAGATATAAATATAAAAGATATTTATGAAGAAAGATTGAATTTGTTAAAAGAAAAATTTAATTATGTATTAAAAAAAGATTTTATAAAAAATAAAAACTATTTTTTTATTAATGATTTTTTTTATTATAAAATGTTTATGTTTGATATCCCATTGTTGCAAATTGGTAACAGTTATATTTGTAATGATAATAATATGTTATTAGATATAAATAAAAATCTTGTTATTAAAAATGATTTTCAGAGTTATAGATATCTAAAAACACCTGAAAATCCAATTAATTGTGATAGTCCAAGAAAAGAATTTATAACAATTTTATGGGGTATAATAGGATTTTTAGTTGGTGTAATATTCGTTTTTTTAAAAGGACGTAATTTAAATGACAAAATGATAAAAAAATAGATTTTTAAAAAACATAATTAAAAAATTAAGAGAGTTAATGTGAAAATATTAAGTGTATTTGGTACTAGACCAGAAGCTATAAAGATGGCTCCATTATTACGTTTAATAAAAGATGATAAAAGTTTTGAAATAAAAATATGTGTAACTGCACAACATAGAGAAATGTTGGATCAAGTGTTAAAATTATTTAACATTATACCAGATTATGATTTTAATATAATGTATCCAATGCAAGATTTAACTAATATTATATGTTTTATATTAAAAGGATTGAAAAAAGTGTTTAATGAATTTCAACCTGATATTGTATTAGTGCATGGTGATACTGTAACAACAATGGCTGCAAGTATTTCTTCTTTTTATCATCGTATAAACATTGGACATATTGAAGCAGGTCTTCGTACTGGAAATTTATATTTTCCGTGGCCTGAAGAAGGTAATCGTAAAATAATAGCTAATTTAGCGTTATATCATTTTACACCAACGTATAATTCACGTAAAAATCTTTTAAAAGAATTAATTCCTAATGATAATATTTTTGTTACAGGTAATACAGTTATTGATTCATTATTATGGGTATGTAATAAAATTAAAAATGATAAAAATATATCAGAAGCATTAAAAGATAAATATTCGTTTATAGATTTTAATAAAAAAATAATTTTAGTAACAAGTCATCGAAGAGAAAATTTTGGAAAAGCTTTCAAAAATATATGTTTTGCTATTTTAGAAATTATTAAAAATCATTTGGATGTTCAAATTATTTATTCTGTACATTTAAATCCAAATGTAAGTGAACCAATAAATTATATGTTACGTGGTATTGATCGTGTTATATTGATTAATCCTCAAGAATATTTGTCATTTGTTTATTTAATGAATCTTTCTTATTTGATTTTAACTGATTCTGGTGGTATTCAAGAAGAAGCTCCATTTCTTGGAAAACCAGTTCTTATCATGAGAAATCAAACAGAAAGATCTGAATGTATAAAAGCTGGTGTTGCTCGTCTTGTTGGTACAAATACAGAAAAAATAGTAAAAGAAGTAAACAAATTATTAATTGATAAAGAAGAATATAAAAATATGAGTCAGATACATAATCTTTATGGTGATGGAAAAGCTTGTTATCGTATTATAAAAGTATTAAAAAAAATTAGGTGAAAATATGAGTTTTAATACTATTTCTGTTATTGGATTTGGATATATTGGTTTGCCAACAGCAGCAATTTTTGCATCTTGTAAAAAACAAGTGTTTGGAGTAGATATTAATCATTATGTGATTGATATGATCAATAAAGGAAAAACACATATTATTGAACCAGGATTAGATGAAATTGTAAAGTCTGCTGTTGCAGATGGTTATTTAAAAGGTTTTAGTAAACCACAGTGTGCTGATGCACATATTATTGCAGTACAAACACCTTTAAAAGATAATAAAAAACCTGATTTAACATATGTTCGTGCAGCATCAGAATCAATTGCTTTAATATTAAAAAAAGGAGATTTAGTTATTTTAGAATCTACATCTCCTGTTGGAACAACAGATAAAGTATCTAGATGGATGTCTGAAATTCGACATGATTTAACTTTTCCACATCAAGAATTAGTTGATTCTGATATAGATGTAGCATATTGTCCTGAAAGGGTTATACCTGGTAAAATTATAGAAGAATTAATTAAAAATGATCGAATTATTGGTGGAATAAATAAAAAATCATCTTTACGAGCAACAGAATTATATAATATTTTTCTTAAGGGTAAATGTGTTATCACGAATGCAAAAACAGCAGAAATGTGTAAGTTAACAGAAAATAGTTTTCGTGATGTAAATATTGCTTTTGCAAATGAACTAGATTTGATATGTCATAAGCAAAATATTAATACACTGGAATTAATAAAACTTGCTAATAGACATCCTCGTGTAAATATTTTACAACCAGGTTTAGGTGTAGGTGGACATTGTATTGCTGTAGATCCATGGTTTATTATTGATCAAAATAAAGAAGAATCATTTCTTATACGTGCTGCGCGTTTTGTTAATGATAACAAACCAATTTGGGTTGTTAATCAAGTAAAAAAAATTATAAAAAATTTGTTAATTAAGATATGTAAAAAAGAACATGAAATTACAATTGCATGTTTTGGTTTATCTTTTAAGCCAAATATAGATGATTTACGCGGAAGTCCATCAATATATATAGCGAAAAAAATAGCGAAATTTAATAAAGGAAAAACTTATATAGTTGAGCCTTATATTAATGTTTTACCATCTTCTTTATTATATATTTCTGAATTAGTTTCTATAGAAAAAGCTATTGATGAATCAGATATATTTTTAATGCTTGTTGATCATGATATTTTTAAAAATATTCAACACTCATATTTTTCTAAAAAATTTTTTATAGATATAAAAAAAGGAGTTTAGTATTGAAATGTTTTATAGTTACTGGTGGAGCAGGGTTTATTGGTTCAGCAGTAGTTCGTTATATAATTAAAAATACAAAAGATAAAGTAGTTGTAGTTGATTCTTTAACTTATGCTGCAAATTTGGAATCGCTTGTTGAAGTTATAGATAATGATCGTTATTTTTTTGAAAAAATAAATATTTGTGATAAATTATCATTAAAAAAAATTTTTATTAAGTATAAACCAGATGCAATATTACATTTGGCAGCAGAAACACATGTAGATCGTTCAATTAAAAATCCTGAAATATTTATAAAAACAAATATTGTTGGAACATATACATTACTTGAGTTATCATATTGTTATTGGTTGCAGTTGAATAAGGATAAAAAAAATAGTTTTCGTTTTCATCATATTTCTACTGATGAAGTATATGGTGATTTAGATAAATCGGAAAAATTATTTAATGAAAAAACACCTTATTTTCCAAGTAGTCCATATTCAGCTTCAAAAGCTTCTAGTAATCATTTAGTATACTCATGGTATAGAACTTATGGTTTGCCGATATTAATTACTAATTCTTCGAATAATTATGGACCATATCATTCTGTTGATAAATTAATACCTTTAATTATTTTAAATGCATTATCAGGAAAAACTTTTCCAATATATGGAAAAGGTGAACAAATTCGTGATTGGTTATTCGTTGAAGATCATGTTCGTGCGTTATATCTAGTTGTAACTAATGCTAAGCCTGGTGCAATTTATAATATTGGTAGCAATAATGAATTTAGTAATATTAATGTAGTTAAAATTATATGTGAACTTTTGGAAGAATTTCATCCTAAAAAACCGTTAGGAGTTGTTCGTTATATTGATCTTGTTACATATGTTGATGATAGACCTGGTCATGATATTCGATATGCTATTGATTCCAATAAGATTATTACAGAATTAAATTGGAAACCAATTGAAACATTTGAATCTGGTATTAAAAAAACTGTGTTATGGTTTTTAAATAAATATATAAAACGTGATTTTTAACGTATATAATACAAATTATAAATATAAAATTAAAATTATGAAAGGTATTTTATTAGCTGGTGGTTATGGAACTCGTTTATATCCAATCACTAAAGGTATTTCAAAACAATTATTGCCAATTTATGATAAACCAATGATTTATTATCCTCTTTCAGTTTTAATGTTAGCTGAAATTAGAGATATTTTGGTTATTTCAACTCCTAATGACTTGCCAATGTTTAAACGTTTATTAGGTGATGGTTCTGAATTTGGTATTTTTTTGAATTATGCTGAACAATATTCTCCTGATGGATTAGCACAATCTTTTATTATTGCTGAAGATTTTATAAATGGAGATTCATGTTGTTTGGTGCTTGGAGATAATATTTTTTTTGGTCATTCATTTACTCCTAAATTAAAATTTGTTTCAAAAAGAAAAAAAGGTGCAACAATTTTTGGTTATCAAGTTATGGATCCAAGTCGTTTTGGTGTAGTTGAATTTTCAGATAAGTTTAAAGTTTTATCTATAGAAGAAAAACCAAAAAATCCTAAATGTAATTGGGCAATAACAGGATTATATTTTTATGATTCACAAGTTGTTGATTTTGCAAAAAAAGTAAAACCTTCAGAAAGAGGCGAATTAGAAATTACTTCTATAAATAAAATGTATTTAGAATGTAATGAGCTTAATATAGAATTACTTGGTCGTGGTTTTGCTTGGTTAGACACAGGAACTTATGATAGTCTAATTGAAGCGGCTACATTTGTTCAATATGTTGAAAAATTACAAGGTTTTAATATTGCTTGTTTAGAAGAAATAGCATGGAGAAATGGTTGGTTAAGTGATCAACAACTTAAATCTTCAGCGGATAGATTTAAAAAAACAGGTTATGGACAATATTTGAAGGATATTCTTCATGTGTATTTTCGCTGATATTGAATTTTTAAAATGGGAATCTAATTTTTTTAATCGTTTAACAGCTAGATTAAATTTTAATGTTAATTCTAATAGAATTTTGGTTAGTAATCTTGATAAATTTGATATTATTCATGCTAAAGTGTTGTCATCTGAAAAAATATTAATAGATAATTTAGGAAAAATTGGTTTTTTTTTTATAGAAGGTGAAATTAATTTATTATTAAAAATTAGTTTTAATAATTCTTTTTTTAAAACAGTTTTATTAGAACAAGAAAAAGTTTATGTAGCTAAAGTTTGTGATATTGATTTATTAGCAGAGGTTGCATCAATTATTTTTTTTGAAAAAACTCGTTTTCGTTTTCCATGGTATAATAAAAAAAAAATTAAAGAGTTTTATTCATTATGGATAAAAAAATCTGTTTTAGGTACATTTGATAATGTTTGTTTGCTTATTAAAGATAAGCATAAAACAATTTTAGGTTTTGTAACTTTACGTGATGTTGGTGTAGATGTGGCGCAAATTGGTCTTTTAGCTAAAATTCCTAAATCTTCTGGTGTAAATATAGGTAAAAAATTAATGTTAGCAGTATTTGAATGGTGTAAAAAAAATAATAAAAAACAATTAAAAATTACAACTCAAATTAGTAATAATATTGCTTTAAATCTTTATTTATGTAGTGGGGCTTCAATAGTGGATATTTCATATTGGTTGTATAGAGGTAACTATGATTCCATTTAATAAACCACCTATTGTTGGGACAGAATTAATATATATAAAACAATTGATAAAAAGTAATAAAATATTTGGTAATAATTATTTTGGAAAACTTTGTGAAAATTGGATGGAAAAACAATTTAATTGTAAAAAAGTTCATTTAACTCCATCTTGTACAGCATCTCTAGAAATGGCATCGATATTGATTAATATTAGTCCTGGAGATGAAATAATTATGCCTAGTTTTACTTTTGTTTCTACATCAAATGCATTTATTTTACGTGGCGCAAAAATAGTTTTTGTAGATATTCGTAAAGATACAATGAATATTGATGAAACTAAAATTGAGGAAGCGATTACAAAATTTACACGTGCTATAGTTCCTGTTCATTATGCTGGTATAGCTTGTGAAATGGATGTTATTATGAATATAGCAAAAAAATATAATCTTTTTGTAATTGAAGATGCAGCTCATGGTATAATGTCTACATATAAAGGGAAAATACTTGGAACTATTGGTCATATAGGTTGTTATAGTTTTCATGAAACTAAAAATTATTCTTCAGGTGGTGAAGGCGGAGCAATATTAATTAATGATGTAAGTTTAATTGATCGTGCTGAAATAATTAGAGAAAAAGGAACTAATCGTAATAAATTTTTAAATGGTCAAATCGATAAGTATACTTGGTGTGATATAGGATCAAGTTTTTTATTATCTAATTTACAAGCTGCTTATTTATGGGCGCAATTTGAAGAATCAGATAAAATTAATGATCGTCGTGTATTTTTATGGAAACGTTATTTTAAAGAATTAAAAGAATTAGAATATTTTAATTACATAACTTTAATGACTATTCCAGAAGGTATTAAAAATAATGGTCATATATTTTATTTAAAATTTAAAAATATAAATGAACGAGTGATATTTTCATATTATATGAAAACTCATGGTATATTAACAGCATTTCATTATGTAGCATTACATACTAGCCCAGCTGGTATAAAATTTACTCGATTTAATGGAAAAGATGAAAATACTACTTTTCATAGTGAACGTTTAATACGTTTACCAATATTTTATAACATGACAGATGAAGAACAAAGTATAGTTATTAATCGAATTAAAATATTTTTTTCTAATGTCACTCACTAAAATTTCAATTTGGACTGCTAGTTCTATTTTTATTAAAATAGTGATAGGTTTTATTATAATAAAATCGTTAGCAGTGTTTTTTGGTCCAATAGGTGTTGGATTATCAAGTAATTTTCGTCAATTACTAACTGTGTTAGGAGTTGTGTCTGGCGGTGGTATTTATAATGGTATTATAAAATATGTAGCAGAATATGATCGTGATAAAGAAAAATTATATTCTTTATTAGGAACAGCATCATCGATTATTTTATTTTTTTCAATATTGTTAGCAATTATTTTTTTATTAATTAGTGATTTTATTAGTATTTTATTATTTAATAGTAAAGAATATTCTTTAGTTATATGTATTTTAGCTTTTATTCAAATTGGAATTGCATATTCCAATTATTTTTTATCAATATTAAAAGGATATTGTGACGCTTCTGGTAATGCTAAATCGATTATTATTGGATTTTTTTTTGGGTTTTTTGTATTTTTTTTATTTTATAATTTTTTTGGATATAAAGGTTCATTAGTTGGAATAGCATTAATACCTGCGTTAATAGGTATACCTGCAATTGTAATAATTATTCGTAGAGAAAAAATTAATTTATTGGCAATAATTCCTATTTGGAATAAATCAATCGCAATTGATTTAAGTAAATTTACAATTATGTCAATAATGACATCAATAACTTTACCTATAGCTTATATTTTAATAAGAAATTTACTTGCTAAGTGTCAAAGTTGGTATGAAGTTGGTTTATGGTCAGGTGTTTGTATGATTTCTGACGCTTATTTGCAATTTGTTACTGCATTATTTTCTGTTTATTTATTATCTACGTTTTCTCGTATATCTAATAAAAAAGAAATTATTTTAGAAATAATTAAAGTATTAAAATTTGTTTTACCTGTTATTTTTGTTGTTGGTTTTGTAATATGGTTATTACGTGAATTTATTATTTTATTATTATTTTCAGAAAATTTCATAAATATGAAAAAATTGTTTTTATGTCAAGTTATAGGAAATACTTTAAAAGTAGGATCATATGTGTTTGGCTATTTTGTTATTGCAAAAGCATCTTTATTTTTTTGTTTTATAACGGAATTAACTCAGTTTTTTTTACTTGTTGGTTTATCTTATTATTTTATTCCTTTATATGGTGCTGTAGGAGCAACAAAGGCGTATATGATAACTTATATTATATATTTTATTATATGTTGTTACGTTTTTTTTATTTATAATAAAAAGATATGAAAAAATTGATACATGTATTAGGATCTAATATTTCACATCATAATAATACTTTACTAAATTTTTTTAATAAACTTTTTTTAAAAGAAAAATTTTTATTAAAAAAATTTCTTTTTTTTGTTGTAACTAAAGATAAAAATATTATTAATATATATTCTAATCTAGAAATTAAAACTTTTGATAATAAATTATTGCTTGCGAAAAATGTAATAAAAAATGCGATTAATAATCGATATAATCGTTTTTTTTTTCATGGACAATTTAATGTATTTATTTGGTTAGGATTATTATTTGGAGGAATAAAATCATATCAGTTTTGGTGGCATATTTGGGGCGCTGATTTATATGAAGAATCTAATTCATTAAAATTTAAAATTTTTTATATTTTTAGACGTTTAGCTTATAAAAAAGTTGGATATGTATGTGCTACTCGTGGTGATTTAGATTATTATTATAAAATAAATCCTAAGACTCCTAGTTTTGTATTATATTTTCCAACAAAAATAGATTTATCTTTAAATAAAAAAAAACTAAAAATTAGCGTAACAAGACGATTAACTATATTATTAGGCAATTCAGGTGATTCTTCTAATCGTCATGAAGAAGCACTAATAGCAATTAAAAAACAATTTGGTGAAAAAGTAAAAATTATTATTCCTATGGGATATCCTAATAACAATCAAACATATATTAGAAAAATAGAAAAAGTTATAAATCAAAAGTTTAAGTTAGGAGAAGTAATAGTTATTAAAGAATATTTAAGTTTTAATAAATATATTAGTTTATTGAGAACTTGTGATTTAAGTTATTTAATTTTTAATCGTCAACAAGGGATTGGAACTATATGTTTATTAATACAATTATGTATTCCATTTGTTATTAGTAAAGAAAATACTTTTTTAAAAGATTTAAAATTACAAAATATTCCAGTTTTTATTTACGGTAATAAATTTACTATTTTTTCAATAAATAAAATTAAACAACAAATATTTAATTTAAATAATAATAAAATTAATTTTTTTCCTCCTAATTTTGTTTGTAATTGAAAAATAGTTTTAAGCCTTTTTGCAAAGAGGTAAAAAAATGACATTAATGGAATTAATTTGTTTATCATTATTTTGTTTTATATCAATTATTTTTATTAGTATTTTGTTATATAAAAATTTTTTTTATTTTAAATTGAATTTTAATGTCATTTTTTCATTTTTATTTTTGCTTACATTTTATTTTGGTTTTCCATTAACTTGTATATTAACATTTAAATTTAGCGAAAGTATTATAAAATCAGAATATTTGTTTTATACACAATTATCTTCAATTAGTTTTTATATAGTTTATTATATTGTTTATAATACTAATTTTTCAGTATTAAAAAGTACTAAAAGACGTATGATATTTAATATAAATAAAATTGAAATAAATTTATTTTGTATTTTATTGATGTTGATATCGATTATTACTATTTTTATATTTTTTTTGAAAAATGGTTTTTTGTTATTTAAACTTAAATCTTATGATCAAATTTTTTCTAATCAAGTATTTTTAGTTGGGTTAAAAAGATTTTTTTATTTTTTTATTCCTGCTATGTTAATTATTTATTTTTTAAAACCAACCAAAAAACGTTGGTTTTTTTTTCTTTTTAGTACTATTATATTTGGTTTTTTTACTTATTTTGTAGTTGGTGGAACTAGGGCTAATATTATTATTCCATTTTCGTTATTTTTATTTATTGGCATAAATCGTAAATGGATTAAATTATGGATGTTAATTGTTTTTTTTATATTAAGTATAGTTATAATGTTTTTTTTAGCTTTAAATAGATATGGAATTAATGTTAGCTGGAATAAATTGTTTTATATAATGTTATATTTTACTCGTGATACTTTTTCTCCATGGGAAAATTTAGCATTAATATTAAGTTATTATGAAAAATTAGATTTTCAAAATTTATCACCAATTATACGTGATTTTTATGTGTTTATCCCATCATGGGTATGGCCTGAACGTCCTAATGTTATTTTAAATTCAGCAAATTATTTTACTTGGAAAATATTAAATAATTATTCAGGTTTATCTATTTCACCAACATTAATTGGTTCTTTTATTATTATGGGTGGAGTTTTTTTTATTCCACTTGGAGGTATTGTTGTTGGTTTATTTATAAAATGGTTTGATTGGATTTATAATTTAAGTTTAAGAGAATCTAATCGTTATAAAGCTTCTGTTTTAAAATCATTTTGTTTTAGTTTGATTTTTAATATAATTGTTTTAGTTCGTGAAGGTATTGATTCGTTTGTATCAAGATTTTTCTTTTTTTGTATAATTTTTGGTTTTTGTTTGATTTTTGCAAAAATATTATATTGTTTATTTGAAAATGCAGGGGTTGTTTATGTTAAAAAAAATAACTTAAAAATTATAATAATGAAATAATTTTTAAAAGGAAAATTATGAAAAAAACAACACAATTATCTAATATATATCAGTTTATACCTCAATTTAGTATTCGTGGTCATATGGTTTCTGGATTTAAAAATATATCACATTTTATAGATTTTTTATTTGCTGATGGAAAAATTAAGAATGGTATTTTAATAGCCCTTAATGCAGAAAAAGTTATAATTGCTGAAAAAAATAAAAAATTACATAATTTATTAAGACAAGCTGAATTTTTATATGCTGATGGAATTAGTATTGTTCGTGCTATTCGTCGTAAATACCCCAGGTGTTCAAATATCTCGTATTGCTGGAATTGATTTATGGTGTAGATTGATGGAAGTAATTGGAAAAAAAGGAATTCCAATTTTTTTAGTTGGAGCAAAACAAAAAATTTTAGAAAAAACAGAAAAAAAATTACGTACTGTGTTAAATGTTAATGTAGTAGGTTCACAAAATGGTTTTTTTTCTTTTGAAGAAAGAGAAAATTTATTTGAACGTATTCGTTTTAGTGGTGCTAAAATCGTTTCTGTTGCTATGGGGTCTCCTAAACAAGAAATTTTTATTCGTGATTGTAAAGCAATTTATAATGATGCCATTTATATGGGGGTAGGTGGAACATATGATGTTTTTACAGGTTATGTAAAACGAGCACCAAAGATTTGGCAAAAATTTGAATTAGAATGGTTGTATAGATTATTATCACAGTTAACACGTATAAAAAGACAATTTAAATTACTTAAATTTTTAGGTTACTATTACGGAGATATGTTATAATTTTATTGATAAAATAATTAAAAATTAATATAATTTATATTTTTTTTGATTTTAAAAAATATTATTTTTTTTAAAAAATAGTATTTATATATTTTTATTATTTTAATAGAGTTAATTATTTTATATTTATTAGTATAATAACATCTGTTTATAACAGGGGTATTTATGGAAAAACCACAAGAAGGTCTTCAACGAGGATTGGAATCTCGCCATATAGAATTAATTGCACTTGGTGGAACAATTGGAGTTGGTTTATTTTTAGGATCATCTAGTACTTTAAAATGGGCTGGTCCATCAGTGCTGTTAGCATATATTATAGCTGGTATTTTTGTTTTTTTTATTATGCGTTCTATGGGTGAAATGTTATTTGTTGAACCTGTTACAGGTTCTTTTGCTTCTTTTGGTTATAAGTATCTTAGCCCGTTTTTTGGTTGTTTAACAGCTTGGGGTTATTGGTTTATGTGGGTCTCTGTTGGTATATCAGAGATTACAGCAATTGGTGTTTATGTAGGATATTGGTTTTCTGATGTACCTCAATGGGTATTTGCTATAATTGCAGTAGGATTAGTTTCTTTTGCTAATTTAGTTGCTGTTAGATTATATGGTGAATTTGAATTTTGGTTTTCAATAATTAAGGTTATTACAATTATAGCAATGATTTTAATTGGTTTTGGTCTTATTTTTTTTGGTATAGGAAATAATTTTGAACCTATAGGATTTACAAATTTAACTAAAAATAGTATTTTTTTTGCTGGCGGATGGAAGGGTTTTTTATTTGCATTATGTATTGTTGTTGCATCTTATCAAGGAGTTGAATTGGTAGGGATTACAGCTGGTGAAGCTAAAAATCCACAAGTAACATTAAAAAAAGCTATTAGTAATGTTTTATGGAGAATTTTAATTTTTTATGTTGGAGCTACTTTTGTTGTTGTAATGTTATTTCCTTGGAATAATCTTGGATATGAAGGTAGTCCGTTTGTATTAACGTTTTCGAAAGTTGGTATTGTTTCAGCTGCTTCTGTTATTAATTTTGTTGTTTTAACTGCAGCTTTATCTGGTTGTAATAGTGGTATGTATAGTGGTGGTCGTATGTTGTATGTTTTGGCACAAAACAAACAATTACCTAGTTGGTTATTGAAATTAACTAATAATGGTGTTCCAGCACGTAGTATTTTTTTTACGATTTTATTTTTAATTATTGGTTCAAGTTTAAATTATATTATTCCAAATTCTGAAAAAGTATTTG